>NZ_JARGDP010000065.1 GCF_029210395.1 Petrocella sp. FN5
CGTAGCATTGTAAGGAAGAGCCAGCTGTATTATAATGTAGACAACAATGAAAAGCAACCATTTAATAAGTTATTTAGGAGGCAAATATGGACATATATCAAAAATCCCTTGAAATGCATGAAAAAAACAAGGGGAAGTTAGCGGTTATATCTAAAGTCAAAGTATCAACAACAGAAGAGTTAAGCATGGCCTATTCGCCAGGTGTTGCAGAGCCTTGTCGTGCCATTGAAAAGAACCCGGAAGATATCTATCGATATACGAATAAAGGGAATTTTGTTGCGGTTATTACAGATGGATCGGCGGTTTTAGGTCTTGGCAATATTGGACCTGAAGCAGCGTTACCGGTTATGGAAGGTAAAGCGATCCTATTTAAGAACTTTGGTGATGTGGATGCTTTTCCAATTTGCTTGGATACTCAGGATACAGAAGAAATCATAAGAACCTGCAAGTTACTAGCACCAGGTTTAGGTGGCATTAACCTTGAAGATATATCTGCACCAAGATGTGTGGAAATCGAAAGACGTTTAATTGAAGAATTGGACATTCCCGTATTTCACGATGATCAACATGGAACAGCTATCATCACCATCGCAGCATTAATTAACGCCTGTAAATTGACGAAAAAAGATTCGAGATCACTTAAAGTGGTGATCAGTGGAGCAGGAGCGGCAGGTAGCTCCATAGCAAAAATGATTATGCAGTATGGTGTATCAGATATTCTGTGTGTAGATCGAAATGGTATTATTAGCTCAAAAAGAACGGACCTTGATTTTGTTAAGAAAGAGATTTTGAGTTTTACCAACAAAGATGATATAGAAGGTGATTTGGCATTAGCTCTTGAGGAAGCAGATGTTTTTGTAGGGGTATCCGCTGCTGGTATCGTTACCAAAGAAATGGTAAAGTCCATGAGCGATAATCCTTTTATCTTTGCTATGGCCAATCCAACACCGGAAATCATGCCGGAACTGGCCATTGAAGCCGGTGCCAAGATTATAGGAACCGGCCGTAGTGATTATCCAAATCAGATTAATAACGTATTGGCTTTTCCAGGTATTTTTAGAGGTGCGCTAGATGCCGGAGCAAGAAAAATTAACGATGAAATGAAGTTAGCCGCAGCTTATGCCATTGCCGAGGTTCTTGAAGAATCTGAGTTAACCAATACATATATTGTACCATCTCCATTTGACTCGAGAGTGGTAGAAGCCGTTGCAAAAGCCGTCATGAAAGCAGCCAAAGATTCAGGTATCACAAGAGGTTAGTGTCATAAGTCCATATCTCTTCGATAAAAGGTATAGGCAAGGTCATTGAAAATACAATGCGAACAAGGTATAATGTTAATATATAATAATTATCATTATCAAATAGGAGGTGATTGGATGCTCCAAGTCACAGCACTATTAGTCGTTGTTATAATCTTGTCCGTGGTTGCTGACCACTTCAATTCAAAAAGAAAAGAGGCGAAAGGTATTTGCCATACCACTGGCGGTGGGTGTACCAGTCCCACTGGATGTACTTGCGATTCAAAGATAAAAAATATAGAATCATAGGATGGTTAAAGGGTCAAAACTAAGTTTCACTAAATTCACCTACATAGTTTTGACACCTTAACCATAGGATTAAAGTGTCATAGTGCAATATGAACATAAAAAACTGTGATTTTTGTAAGAAAGTTTGAAGTTTCATCAATGTTCTGAAAACGGTTGCAATGAAGACCAAGTGTGATACACTTTTTATAGGATGGGAAATATGGGTATTTATTATATGCTTAGTATATCAACTATAAACTAGAGTAGACTTGTGACTGATCAAGACCGATGAATAAAAAACCAATGGTGATTAGAACCTTGTTTACGAAGCTTTAATGAAAAGCGGAGGTAAGGTTTATGATTGCATTGGTTTTTTTTGCGGTATTTTTGGCATTAACAGTAGCGGCATACAATTTTAAGGCGGTAAAAAATTTAGATCCGGGTACGGACCTCATGAAGGAGATTGCAGCAGCCATACAAGAAGGAGCAGATGCTTTTATCCGTCATGAATATAGTATTATAGCAAGAATTGCACTGCTTGCCGCAATTATCCTAAGTGTGGTGGTCGATTGGTATGTAGGAGTTACATTTCTGATGGGCGCATCTATGAGTGCTCTTGCCGGTTTTATTGGGATGAGGATTGCAACCATCTCAAATGTACGTGTATCTAATACAGCAAGAACATCCAAAAGTCTTGGAGCAACACTAAAGGTGGCTTTTCAGGGTGGTTCAGTTATGGGGCTAAGTGTCGGTGGCTTTGCTCTACTAGGGCTGGGCATCGTTTATATAATATTTGGTAAGATACTTGGGCAGACAGATCAAATCAATCTGGTCATCAAAGAGAACTGGATAGGCGTTCATTTCATTCCTTATACCATGACAGTCTCAGGTTATGCTCTTGGTTGTTCCATCATCGCCATGTTTGACCGTGTTGGTGGTGGCATATATACGAAGGCAGCGGATATGGGCGCGGACTTAGTCGGTAAAACAGAAGCAGGTATACCGGAAGACGACCCCAGAAATCCGGCAACCATTGCAGATAATGTGGGTGATAATGTAGGTGATGTAGCAGGGCTTGGTGCAGATTTGCTAGAAAGCTTTGTAGGTGCATTGATCTCTGCCATTGTTCTTGTTTCCTATATGTACTATACAACCAGCGGCATCAATGATGCATTGGATTATAAGCTGGTTGAGAACCTTCTATTGTATCCATTGCTTTTTGCCGCAATTGGACTGATCAGTTGTGTAGTTGGCATCTTGTCTTTGATTTTTAGAAAAATATCTGACCATCCTCATAGAGAATTGAATTATGCCCTATGGGTATCAGCCGGTCTAACGGTGGTTGCTACAGGTATTTTTACCAACCTATATTTTAAAGGTATGGATGTATCAGGTCTTGGCTTTAGAATGGGCATTCTATCACCGTGGATAGCCGCTGTATTTGGCATCGGAAGTGGTATCTTGATTGGATTTCTAGCGGAGTATTATACCAGTTATGATTTTAAACCAACCTTAACCATTGCTCATAAGTCCATGCAAGGCACGGCATTAACCATCACACAAGGTTTGGCTTCCGGTATGAAATCCACCTTGTTTCCGGTTATTGTCTTAGCCCTTGCCACGTTGGCATCAAATCATCTTGCTGGCCTATATGGTGTTGCTATGGCAGCCATCGGTATGCTTTCTTTTGTGGCAGCAACCGTATCTGTGGATACTTATGGTCCTATAGCGGACAATGCCGGTGGCATTTGTGAAATGAGCAAACTAGAACCTGAGGTTCGTAAGATTACAGATAAGTTGGACTCGGTAGGAAATACAACAGCTGCCATTGGCAAAGGCTTTGCTATTGGATCTGCATCACTTGCAGCTTTATCCCTACTGGCATCTTATCTCTATTCTCAGAGTAATATGGGTGATACTATGGGGTTTGTACTCAACATTAACATGATCAACAGCTTAACTCTAGCGGGTGCTCTGGTAGGCGCTGCATTGCCATTTTATTTTTCGGGATTGCTTATTGAATCTGTAGCCAAAGCAGCAGGTGCTATGGTGGATGAAGTCAGACGACAGTTTAGAGAGATGCCGGGTATTCTAACAGGTGAGACAAAGCCGGATTATAAACGTTGTATTGAGATCTCTTCAGCAGGCGCTCTAAAAGAAATGACCTTACCGGCCCTAATATCGGTCTTAGTACCGATTGGTAGTGGTTTTATATTTGGTGAAGAATTTGTAGGTGGTATGCTCATTGGAACCTTGTTATCGGCTATTATGCTGGCCCTGTTTGCAGCCAACAGTGGAGGGGCATGGGATAATGCCAAGAAGTTGGTTGAATCAGGGAAGTTTGATGGACAAGGTAAAGGATCTGAACTACATGAATCAACAGTCATCGGAGATACAGTAGGTGACCCTCTCAAAGACACAGTAGGACCATCACTGGATATTCTCATTAAGATTATGGCTATGGTATCCTTAATCATGGTGTCTGTGTTTAGCAAATATAATCTATTGGAACTATTTAAATAAAGTTAGTTTGAACCATCCTCTCAAGTCGGAAATGACTACGAACTTGAGAGGATTTATATTGAAAATGTTTCTAATATATGGTAAAGACATAGGACTTTAGTATCAATTTTTATTTTATTTTGTCTTTAGAAATGCTATAATGATTTTGGATAGGTTAGTGGAAGTTAGATGGAGGTTAAGTATGAGACTTGTAGAATTTTCCGATCTTAAAACAGGTATGCAGATTGCCGATGATTTCTATAGCATCAATGGTACCATATTAGCAAAAAAAGGCACGGAGATTACAGAGCGCTATATACAAAATTTGTCCCAATATGAAATCCCATATCTATATGTATTGGATGATTATTCCAATGATCTTGAGATTCAATGTACCATTACTTCAAAAACCAGAAATGAAGCCACACAGAATCTTAAGAAGTTATATTTGGCCATTCAGAGTAAGAATAAAGGTCTTTATCATAAGCACATGCAGGCCTGTTTAGAGTCTATTGATAAGTTGACGGAAGATATTATTAGCGAAAAAATTGATTTGTATGATGTTTTTGACATTAAGATGATTGAAAACTACATCTATCAACAACCGGTTAATGTAACGGTTATTTCTCTAATTATTGGTAAATGCCTAGAATTATCTTCCCTTGAGATGTACCGTTTGGCAGTAGGAGCATTTTTTCATGATATCGGTAATATGTTCATACCCAAAGAGATTCTAGAAAAAGAGGGAACACTCACAGATGAAGAATATGAGTTAATTAAAACCCATACCGTGGAAGGGTATCGTTTTGCCAAAGACGAGTTCAACTTGCCTATGCGTAGCTATTTAGCTATTTTGCAACATCATGAGCGCTATGATGGTGGTGGTTATCCGACGAAGAAAGCTGGAGAAGACATCAGTATCTATGGTAGAATCGTAGCCATTGCAGATGTTTTTGACGCATTATCCAGTCGGAGACGTCAAAGGGATGCCCTTAATCCGGCACAAGCCTTTAAGATGATTATTGAGGGCATGGGCACTGCATTTGATCCTAAGTTGGTTAGAGCCTTTGCAGAACGGGTATCACCTTATCCAATCGGCTTCACTATCAAACTGGAAGATGGAAGGGAATGCATCGTTACCAAGAACTATAGAGGAAAGCCTTTTAATCCGGAAGCCAGGGTTATAAAAGAGGATAATAAAAGATTAGAGACACCCTATCTTATTACAGTGGGTGTTGACTAGCTCTGGATTTTTATAGTATATTATTATAGTAATTTTGGAGAGATGTCCGAGTGGCTTAAGGTGGCAGTCTCGAAAACTGTCGTTCTCTAAAGGAACCGGGGGTTCAAATCCCCCTCTCTCCGTTTGAGTGGAATGGGGCATATCCGTAGGATGATGCCCCATTCCTTTGAAAACAACTTGAAAGGTATGGTAGTAAGGGAATGAAAATAAAAATTACAATAATTGCCTATACGCTATTTGTTATGGTCTTTCTATACATTATTGAGCAAGTACTCTACACCCCATATCTAATAAAGACACTCATTAAGTTGCCCTTGTTTTTGTTGCTGCCTATGGCTTTATATAAATATGATTTTAAGATTAAGTGGTCCATGAAGCTGAATAAGTCGGATATACCTTTAATATCATTTTGGTCGGTACTGGTTTTCTTAACGATTATGGTGGCTTTTTATTTTGTTCGACCGCTAATTGGAATGGATGATATAGTAGCTGATATATCAGGACGTATGGCCGTATCAAAGAATGAAATAGTATTCGTCGGTATCTATACCATTGTGGTGAATGCGTTTATTGAAGAGTTGTTTTTCAGAGGATTCATTTTTCAAGGGCTAGTTAAGGCTGGTTGGCATCGCTTAGCCTATATATTTTCTGCATTGGTATTTGCGCTCTACCATGTTTCGAATTTTAGAACTTGGTTTGATCTATGGGTGATGGCACTCGCATTATTGGGTCTGTTTATAGGTGGGATTATTTTCGCATACTTTGTGGATAGGACCAAAAGTTTTCTTGCCTCATGGTTGATTCATATGTCAGCTGACATAGCCATTGTATGGATTGGATTACACATGTTTAAAATCATATAGTATTTCAAAAATCACATAATAAGAAGCGAGAAAAAAGAACCTTTGAAGTTAGTGTATTATAGACTAACTTCAAAGGTTCCTTTTGTGTAGAAAAAAATTGAGAAAAGAAAAATGTAAAATTTACATAGAAGACAAAGTGGTTGAACCACGGACCACCAGATGGGTGTCCAAAATAATTTGTTTGTCGGCCATATCCGGTTTGTTAATCTTTTCTATGAGCATCTCTGCTGCTTGATAACCTAGTTGATGTGCCGGTTGTTCAATGGTAGTAATAGGCGGCTCGGTCATATTAGAGAGTTCAATATTATCAAATCCGACAACGGAGACATCTTCCGGCACTCTTAAGCCCAGTTTCTTTGCGGCAACAATCACCCCGGTGGCAAAGACATCAGATACAGCGAAGAAAGCATCCGGTCGATCCGGTAGACCGAGTATATGGGTGGCACTAGATAGTGCACTGCTATAGTCAATGGCGGAGATATGAGCGATAAAATCTTCCTTAATCTCAAGTCCAGCAGCTTCAAGGGCTTGCTTATAGCCTCTTTCTCGGTGTCTTGCATATTTATACTTCAGATTACTGTTAATGAGACCGATTTTTCTTCGTCCGGTTGATACAAGATAGTTCACCGCGGATTTGGCCGATTCAATATCATTGATGGTGACATAAGATATGCCATAATCTTCTGCATATTCGGAACACATGACGACGGGACAGCTGTGACAGAGTTCGTCAAGAAGAGATTTGTGTGGTGCAGGCGCTAGGATAATAATACCCGCAATAGAGTTATTTTTTAAAATATTAATAAAATGGCGGTGCTCAGTATAGTAGTTCTTAGTCTGAACAACAAAAACGTCCATATCATGTTCTCTTGCAGATTCCTGGATACCACTAATAATGGCTGCGTTAAAAGGATTCTCAAAGTCAGGAATCAGAAGTAGAATAACATTGCTTGTGGCATTGAAAAGAGTCTTGGTGTTTTTTGGTACGAAAGCCATCTCATCCATAACGTTTAGAACGTGCTGTCTCGTCTTTTCGGTTACTTGGTCCTTGTTATTGATAATTCTAGAAACCGTAGCAATAGATACCTGGGCCTTCTTCGCCACTTCGCTTATGGTTATTTTTTTTGTATTTTGAAGGTTTTTATTTTTTTCTTCCATAATGACCTACCTTTATATATGATTTAATCCTTTAACCATCATTATAATGAATAAAATGTAAAATGTAAACAAGTTCTGAATTTTTACATATAAAAATGACGTAAAAGGCATATATTTACAGTAAATAGTTGACAATTTACATAAAACAAGGTATATTTACATGAGAAAGACATTTGATTTTGAAAGAGGGACGCGAATGAGAAAACTACGCATAGGTATTGTCGGTACTGGTTTTATAGGCAAACAGCATATTGAAGCAATTCGTAGAATTCCCGGAACAGAAATTGTAGCCATCGCCAATGATGATGTTGAAGTGGCAAAAGATGTTAGTGAAGCACTGAATATAGCTCGTTACTATTCGGATTACAGGAAGATGTTGGATGAAGAAACATTGGATGTGGTACACAACTGTACGCCTAGTGCCTATCACTATCCAATTAATAGAGCTGTAATTGAAAAAGGCATTCATATCTTCTGTGAGAAACCATTGGCCCTAACCACTGACGAGTCAGAGAACTTAGTTGAACTCTTAAAGCAGTATAAGGTTGCCAACGGCGTAAACTTTAATTATCGACATAATGCGATGGTACAAGAAATGCGTGGTAGGGTAAAAAACGGATCTGTTGGTAAGGTACATACGATGAGTGGTGAATACCTTCAAGATTGGCTGATGTATGATACGGATTATGATTGGCGTTTAGACCCTATGATTGGTGGAAAAGGAAGAGCGATATCCGACATTGGCTCTCATTGCTTTGATACTATACAATTTATTACAGGAAAGAAAATTGTTGGTGTGAATGCTAGACTGGTTACAGTATACCCAATTCGGAAAGTGCATACTAAAAGGGTTGAAGACTCCGGAGCGGATAGGGATCAAGTTAAGAATCATGTCAAAGAAGTGGCCATTCAATCCGATGATGCCGCACATATCCTACTAGAGCTTGAAGACGGTACCCAAGGTGTTTTGAACATATCCCAAGTGTTTGCAGGAAAGAAAAATGCATTCTCTCTTCATGCATGTGGCGAAAAAGCATCTTTGACTTGGCATCAAGAACAAGCAGATCGTTTATTAGTAGGGAACCGTGACAAAGGGAATGAAGAGATATTTGCCGGTGCATCCTACCTTACAGATGAAGGTAGTTACTACTCTACCTTACCCAATGGTCATCCGGTAGGTTGGGCAGATGCGCTTAGAAGTTCGATCCATTCTTTTTACAACGCGATACAAAAGGGCAGCTATAGAGATGCTAAACAAGGCTATGCTACTTTTGAAACTGGGCATTATATAATGAGACTTGTAGATGCATGTATCAAAAGCCATGAAGAAAATTCATGGGTTAGAATCTAGTTACTGGAGCTTGTCTCTAATAATAAAAAAAGTAAATGGAGGGTAAAAATGAAAAAAATACTAGCTGTATTAATCACTGTAACACTAATGCTTGGGGTGGTAGGATGTTCTACAGTAGATGAGGTAGCCGATCCTGAAACCACACCGGAAACAGTAGGAGAAACTACTGAAACATCAGAAACTGAGGAAGCTACTAAAATACTAGGGGTTGTTATGCCAAATGCAACCCATGGTTTTCTTGGAGAAAGCATCAAACATGCGGAAGCTGCATCTAAGAGCTTTGCCGAAACTTATGGCTTTGAGTACAAGTTCTTAACATCAGCTGAAGCATCGGAACAGAATAACCAACTGGACACATTAATTAATGATGGTGTGGATTGTATCGTTTTATGGCCACACAACGGTGATGAATTGCGTTCTGGGGCTCAAAAAGTCATGGAAGCAGGCATACCACTTATTGTATATGACAGATTAATTACCGGTTTTGCCCCTACTGCAGAAGTTATGGGCGACAACGTCACCATTGGACAAGAAACAGGAAAATACTTAAACGCATATTTTGCAGATGAATTAGCGGCAGGTGAAGTGCACATTCTTGAATTCAAAGGTGACAATTCAACAGTGCCTCAACAACGTTCTGACGGATTTGCAGAAACAGCGGATGATAATATCGTTGTGGTTCAACAGTTTAGTACAGATTGGCAAAGAGCCAAGGCACAAGAACAAATGGAAACTTTCTTAATGACCAGCAGCAAAGAAGACATAGAAAGAATTCAAGCTGTATTTACCCATGATGATGAAGTGGTGCTAGGTGTTCTTGATGCCATAACAGCTTATCAAGGTAATGCAGACCTGAAAATCAGACTATTAACCGGTGTTGGCGGAAGAAAAGAAAATCTAGATACCTTTGCAACCTATAAAGAGCAATATGACTTAGATCAAGTGACTTATTTGTTCTCACCAACCATGGTACGTGATGCCATTGAATATGGTGCTAAGATCTTAAACGGAGAAACTGTATCCGGACTCATCTTAATTGATACCATGGAAATCGACCTAAGTAATGAACAAGAATTCAGAACCACAGATATCTACAAAATCCGATACGAAAGCGGCATTTAGTTAAAAAGCATGAATCCGGTCAAGTGTATACTTGGCCGGAATTTTAATGGAGGTTAAAGCGTCAAAATTATATAGTTGAACTTTCAGACTATATAAATAGTTACGAATGCATCAACGTAATCTATTTGTGTCGTCTGAACTTAGAGAAACTTAGTTATGACACTTTAATCAATGGTGATAAAAGCGAGGTTGATAAGATGTTTTTGAAGATGGAGAACATAGTAAAGGATTTTGGCGTGGTTAGAGCCTTAGACCATGCATCTCTTGAAGTAGAAGAAGGGGAAATCCACGGACTGCTTGGAGAAAATGGTGCCGGGAAATCCACACTTATGAATATATTGGCTGGAATCCTTAAACCCACAGAAGGCGCCATTTATATTAATGGTGCGCTACAGGAAAATATGACCACCAAAAAATCTACAGAAGTGGGGATTCGATTCATTCATCAGGAGTTAAACAGCATCAACGATTTATTGGTATTTGAAAATCTATTTATTGGCGAAGAAATTCATGATAAATGGGGTTTCTTGAACAAGAAGGCCATGATTGAAAAGTCTAAAGAAGTGTTTATTAGAATGGGCATCGACATCAACCCCCTTGAACTTATGGAAAATCTAGATACTTCAAGAAAGCAGCTTGTGGAAATAGGTAAAGCATTACTTTTTGAAAGTCAATTAATCATCATGGATGAACCGACCACAGCCTTAACCAACAAGGAAATCGACAATCTTTTTTCCATTATGCGGACACTGAAAAAGGAAGGGGTTAGCATCATTTATATATCTCATAAAATGCCGGAACTGTTCACCATTTGTGATCGTTATACAGTGCTTAGAGATGGTAGGTTTATTGATTCAGGTATTTTTGCAGATATTGATGAACATCGCGCCACTGAACTTCTGGTGGGTAGAAGCATGGCAGAAGAATTCATTGTAAATGACGGTATAAAAGGCGAGGTGGTATACGAAGTACATGGACTATGTTGTGAACCTTTTTTTAGAGAGATTAGCTTCAATCTTAGAGTAGGAGAAGTTCTGGCCATCACTGGTTTGCATGGAGATGGGCGAGGTGAATTAGCTGAGGCTCTATTTGGTGCAAGACATGTATCAAAAGGGGAGATTCATCTAGAAGGTGAGCGCATTCAATTAAAAAGTATCAAGAAGGTTATGGAAGCTGGCATTGGCATGGTACCAAGAAACAGAAAAGAACGATCTATTATCAAGGATTTTAGCATTAGAGACAATTTATCTATTGGTCATTTTGTTATTAAGCATAAGCATTTATTTATTAATAAAGAGGAAGAAACAAAGCGGTTTGAAAAGAACCAACGCATCACAAGGATCAAAGTCGGTAATTGCGAAGACTATATAACATCTCTAAGTGGAGGGAATCAGCAAAAGGTCATCATATCCAGATGGTTAGAGATTGATGCTAAAGTTTACATCCTTGATAATCCGACACAGGGTATAGATGTAGGGGCTAAATTTGAAATCTATAAAATCATCAATGAATTGGTAAAAAGAGGGAAGAGCGTTATTGTTTTTAGCTCTGAATTCCCTGAAATTCATAAAATAGCTGATCGCTGCCTGATTATGTACAAAGGTAATATTAATGCCGAGATGACAAGAGAAGAATTGACAGAAGTCAAAGCCATGTACTATGCGACAGGGGCCAATATGGAGGGTATAGATGAAAACAGAACTTACAACACAAAATAAGATTTTTAACGAAGTGAAAAAGTTTTCAAGTCAACACACCTATGTCTTTTCATTTTTTGCATTATTGCTCATTGCGGTCTTAATCAACAAGAATTTTTTATCCTATTCCTATTTGTCGACGCTCATCTTACAATCCACCATCAAAGGCATTATTGCCCTTGGGATGACGCTGGTTATCATATCAGGGCAGATTGACTTATCTGTGGGTTCACTTACAGCGTTGGTTTCAGGACTAGGGGTGGTGGTACTTAATACCACAGAAAACATGTTGGTCATGCTGTTGTTCTGTATGGTTTTTGGTCTATTTCTTGGAACCATTAATGGTTTATTGGTCACAAAAGGTAGGATTGCACCCTTTATTGTTACTTTGGCGACTTTGAGTGCGTTTAGGTCCATTATTGTACAACTGGGACAAGGTGGTCCCTTTAATGTAAGCGAAAACGTCTATCAAAGCTTTCGACTTATAGCCGTTGGTACGATTTTTAAAATACCTAATCTGGCCATTATTTTTGTCATTGTAACCGCTATTGTATATATTGTCATGGAGAAAACCAAGTTTGGCAGGTACATATACGCCGTAGGTTCTAACGAAAAAGCAGCATCCCTTGCAGGCATTAATGTGGTTCGAATTAAGACACTTTGCTTTTCTATTACCGGTCTTTTGACAGGTATATCCGCTTTCTTACTGGCTTCAAGGCTAACATCCATTACAGCACCTAATGCCGGTGTATCTTTTGAACTAGATGCGATTGCAGCGGTAGCCATTGGTGGTACCTCCATGAATGGTGGTAGAGGTAGAATCATCGGAACTTTCCTTGGCATCATCATGCTTCAGATGATCGAAGGTATTTTGATTGCAGCAAAAATACCACCATTTTTAACAGGTCTGGTAAAAGGTGTGATCATTATATTAGCCGTATTGTTACAAAGTAGGAAAGAAAAATCATAAGGATTATGCTTGAGTACTTTTATTGAAGAATACTTTTATGCCAAGGAGCGCCATAAGAAAACCAGTCAGAATAAAAAGACTTTCAATGGCTACAAGATCAGCAACAGGCCCTACGACGACCATGCCAAGAGGCATGACGCCCGCCATAACAATCTGAGTCAGTCCAAAAATCCTGCCTTGCATATCGATTTCCACCTTTTCTTGGAGCAATGTTGTGATTGCAGCCACAAAAAAAGGTACGATGAGTCCACTTAGAAACATAAAAAAGAGATAGATAGAAAAGTATTTGGAGAGTCCGAGAGCAAGGGTAAAAACACCCAGTAAGCTACAAGAAATGGCGATGGTATGATTATGGTTTTCTAAGCCTTTCCATATGGAAATAAGTAAACCGCCGAATATAGAACCAAGGAAAAAGGCGACTTCATTAGCCGTTAGACGCCAAACATCGTCTCCAAAAGAACGTGCCACCATAAGCGGTGTCAGAAAAGCAACGGGAACCAATAAAAAGAAGAAGATGGCATAAAAAATTAATAGATCTTTAATGAACTTGTTGTCACGGACATAAAGCAATCCTGCTTTTAGGTCGTCGAAATAGCCTTCTTGTTGACTTGAGAGGGCTTTTTCATGAGGTGGCACTTTAAGGGCAAACAAAATCAGAATTGCAAAAGTTGCCGTAATAACATCAATAAAAAAGGTGACTTCCAGTGTAGAAGAGGTAAGTAATATACCACTGATAACAGGCGCAATCAGCATAATTAAGGAACCGACACTATTGTTAATGCCATTCACCTTCATGAGTTTAGCCTTTGGGACAATCTGTGGTAAAAAGGCATTAACAGCAGGAGTTTGAATACCTGTTCCCAGAGAACGTATACCGGATACGATAAAAAGCGCCCACAAGCTGCCGTAACCTAAATAGAATAAGATGGCTAAAACCAATGTAGAACCTGCGATAAGAAAATCTGAGAGGATCATCAGTGTCTTGCGGTTGTAACGATCAGCCCAAACCCCTGCAAATAGAGAAATAAACAATTGGGGAAGGAAAGCAAAAACTGTGGAGATGGTCATCATAACACCGGATTGTGTCGTCAGTGTAATATGCCATATGATTGCAAATTGAACCAAAGCAGAACCGAATAAAGAAAAGCTTTGACTGAGTAAAAATAAAACGGTCTTACGTATCCAATGTTCCGGGTATGCGGCCTCATTTGGTTCACCTAGGATATTGAGTTCTTTAGAAGGGTCTGGTGTAATGATCTCTTGATTATCCTTAATCATATTACCTCCATTGCAATTGTTTTTCATAAGAAAGCTCATTTATTAAGTAGATGCCTTAAGGATACTTCCTATTCATATGCTATTAAGGGTATGGCAAGAGACTAGAATTGTCAATAAAAATCCATTGACAGAAAGAAGAAAACAAAGTAAAATACGTATATACCCATATGGGAATGTACGTATTTTTAATTTGGAGGTAATGACATGACAGAAGTTATAGATGTTTTTAAGGTATTATCGGATGAGACACGTTTAAGAATCATGCTATTGCTATACAACAAAAGCTTGTGTGTGTGTCAAATTCAAGCCATATTAGAGGAAACACAACCTAAGATATCCAAACATTTAGGTAAACTCAGAGATCTAAATTTTGTTGAATCTAAAAGGCTAGAGCAATTGATGTATTATGAAATTGACCATTCTAATAAGTTGTTAATTGCCCTACTTGAAGATGTTGTTCACCATTTGGAGAAAGAGACTACATATACTAAGGACATGCATAGGTTAAAGCATGTAGATGATTATATTCAGGTTAAAGCATTTTAACCAACATCTTAACGATATCAAAAGGCAAGAAGGCGCTTGTTATAGCAAGCCCATCTGTTTCATAGAAATCCTATAGAAGCGTTGGGCAAATAAAGGGAACTATGATTTAAGAAAGAGGTTA
>NZ_JARGDP010000066.1 GCF_029210395.1 Petrocella sp. FN5
TCAAAGAAAAAGGCATAAATCCGTATTTTGGGATTATGCCTTTTTTTATATAATATGACCCCTTTTAATGACTTATTTCAGAGCTTTAAGTAAAGCTTTCAAAAATTCCCAAGTTCGCATTGTAGATTCTATATGTAGGCGTTCGTTAGGTGAATGTACTTCTTCCATATCCGGCCCAAAAGATATAGCGTCAAGATGAGGCAGTTTTTCCAAAAAAGCACCAGGTTCTAAGCCAGCATGTATAGCTTTAACCAACGGCTTTTTATGGAACATAGCCTCATAAACCAAGGCTGCCTTGTCCAGCAATCTAGAATCCGGTTTGAATTCCCATTCTGGGTAATCGGCTGTTGGTGTTAATGTTCCACCGATTTGCTTAGCAAACCACTCCAGTTGTGTCGTCATATGGTATTTTAAAGATCTTATGTTACTTCTAATGGCAAACAACATGACGACCTCATCACCTTCAACGGCACATTTGCCAAGATTGAGAGAACTTTCAACCATACCTTCAAGATCCGCACTCATCGTTTGAATTCCTTTTGGGACATTAATAAGCGTATAGATTAGCTGATCCGTTGTTTTTCTAGAAAAAACTAACCCTTTCTTGTAGGGTAAAGTCGTAACTTCTATGGTTAACATCGGTTCAACAGTACGGTTTTCTTTTTTAATCTGTGCTGTGACCGCTGCATAGAGTGTCTCAAAGCTTGAATGTTCAGAACGTTCATATACTATGGTAGCCTTAGCCTCTCTGGGTATAACATTATCTTTTGAGCCACCTGAAAAATCAACAATTCTAAAAGAACATCCTTTTCTCAAATGACTTAAGATACGTCCCATGAGATGATCCGCGTTGGCCCTATTTTTATCGATATCAACACCGGAGTGACCACCTTTTAGATTCTTTAATTCTATGGTTTGAACCATTGCTTCTTCAAAAACCTTGACTGTATATACGATAGGCAACCTTAAAGTGGCCTTTAACCCTCCGGCACAGCCAACAGTTAACTCCCCTTCTTCTTCTGAATCTAGATTTATGAAGTAGGATCCTTTTAAAAGGCTTTTATCCATTTTTAAAGCACCTGTTAAGCCCACTTCTTCATCTGTTGTCATAACCACTTCAAGAGGCGGGTGCATGATATCCTCAGCATCTAATAAAGCCATAGCATAAGCAATAGCAATCCCATTATCAGCACCAAGTGTCGTCCCTTTTGCGGTTAACCACACACCTTCAACAACCAGATCAATAGGGTCTTTCTCAAAGTCATGATGCGTCCCTTCGTTTTTCTCACATACCATATCCAAGTGTCCTTGAATAATTGTAATCGGTGCATTTTCATACCCTACGGTTCCGGGCTTTTTAATGATAACATTAAGATATTCATCTTGAATCACTTCTAGATTTCTTTCCTTTGCAAAAGCAACCATATAATCACTAAGTTTTTTTTCATGACCTGAGCGTCTGGGTATTTGACTGATTGCTTCAAAAAATTGAAATACCTTTTTAGGTTTTAGACCTTCTAGCTTATTTGTCATATTCACACATCCTTTTATTCTGATGGTTTTGTGTTTCCTAATTCTTAAAGCTGTGAATCGGAGCCGGTATTTTTCCGCCACGATTGATGAACTTGGAACAATCAAAATTATTAACAGGCATAATGGGTGCATAACCAAGCAAACCGCCAAACTCTACAATATCTCCAACATCTTTTCCTATAACAGGAATAATTCTAACCGCTGTGGTTTTTTGGTTAATCATACCAATAGCCATTTCATCTGCGATTATACCGGCTATTGTGGTTGCTTTGGTTGAACCTGGTATGGCAATCATATCTAAACCGACGGAACAAACACAAGTCATCGCTTCTAACTTTTCAATGCTAAGAGCACCCACTTTTACCGCATTAATCATGCCCTGGTCTTCGCTGACAGGTATAAATGCACCACTTAAACCGCCAACATTAGATGAGGCCATAGCACCACCCTTTTTTACAGAATCATTTAGCATAGCAAGGGCCGCTGTTGTTCCCGGAGCACCAACATATTCAAGTCCCATTTCACATAAAATATCTGCAATACTGTCACCTATTGCCGGCGTTGGTGCCAAGGAAAGATCTATAATGCCAAAAGGTACATTCAGTCTTCTAGCCGCTTCTTTGGCCACCATCTGTCCGACTCGAGTAATCTTAAAAGCCACCTTTTTAATGGTCTCGCTCAAAACTTCCAAGCTTTCACCACGACATTTCTCCACAGCCCGAAGAACAACACCAGGACCACTGACGCCTACATTGATGACCACATCTGCTTCTGTTACACCATGAAAAGCACCCGCCATAAATGGGTTGTCATCCGGTGCGTTGGTAAATACCACAAACCTTGCACAACCAATGGAATCAGCCTCTTTTGTAGCTTCTGCTGTCTCTAAAATAATTTCGCCAATTAATTTGACGGCATCCATATTTACACCTGAGCGTGTTGATCCCACATTAACTGAACTACAAACATGTTTGGTTGAAGCCAATGCTTCAGGGATAGATCGAATTAACATTTCATCACTTGGTGTCATGCCTTTACTCACCAGTGCCGAAAAACCACCAATAAAGTTCACGCCCACCGTCTCAGCTGCCCTATCAAGTGTTTTTGCAATGCTGACATAGTCTTTGGTTTTACAACTGCTGGCTGCAAGTGCAATCGGTGTAACCGATATTCTTTTATTGACAATCGGAACCCCATATTCTTTGGAAATACTTTCACCTACTTTAACCAAATCTTTGGCATATGTGGTGATTTTATTATATATTTTTTCATTAAAAGCGTTCACATCTTCATCGGCACAGTCCATCAGATTAATGCCCATCGTAATGGTACGAACATCCAAATTCTCCGATTCTATCATATCTTTTGTTTCATACACTTCAAAAAAATTAATCATATTTCCACCTATATTCTATGCATTTCATTAAAAATGTCTTCAAGTTGCAACTTAATGATGACGCCTATGGATTCACCTAGTTTGGCTAGATTGTCCACATGAGCCTCTATGGATTCCAGATTGCTTGTTAAGTCAACAATCATCATCATGTTAAAGTAATCTTCAACAATGGTTTGTGAAATATCCAGAATATTAATGTTATGGTCTGCAAGATATGTACAGGTATTTGCTATAATACCTACCGTATCTTTGCCAATTACCGTTATAATGCCCTTTTTCATGTTAGTCCTCCTATATAATGTTTTATTTGTTTTTGATACGCTACAAACATATGAGTTCAGAATTAGAACACCTATTTGCTACGACTATTTTAAGATTTTCTCTTAAATGCTTTAATGTATTTTTTAATTCAAATTCAATTGAAGCATACGCCACATCCGGCATATTATTTTCTTCACTAAGATGTCCAAGTACCACATGGCTCATGCCCTGATGATAGAGTTCACAAATCAGCTGAGCTGAACGATCATTGGACAAATGTCCCAAATCACTTAAGATTCGTTGCTTTAGAAAAAATGGATATGGTCCGACCTCAAGCATACGTATATCATGGTTGGCCTCAATAAAAAGCAAATTTGAATTGGCAAGATGCATCTTAACGTAGTCGTTATATGTGCCTAAGTCTGTTGCTACACTGATTTTTTTTCCTTCTGAAATGAAGGTATATCCGATAGGGTCTACCGCATCATGAAAAGATCTAAAAGCGGTTACCTGAATGTCACCAATTAAAAAGGGCACATCCTCTACGACTGGGCAGAGCAACATGGGGTCAATAACACCCAAAGAAGACTTATTTATAATGGCTTCAAATGTACTTAGTTTTGTATGAATCGGTATGTGGTATTTTCTAGCAAGTACGCCAAGACCTTTTATATGATCTGAGTGCTCATGAGTAATGAGTATGGCTTGTATTTGTTCCATGGTCACACCCAGAAGGTTAAGACCTTCTCTTGCTTTCTTACCACTTATTCCCGCATCAATCAATATATGGGTATCTTTACTGCTTATATAAATACAATTGCCACTGCTGCCACTTGCAAGACTACAAATTCTCATTTTATGACCTCAACTTTCAAAACACATATTCACCCCATAAGATCAACCTACAAAAGGTTAGAATGAATGATACTATACTATCACAGGCCTTAATAAAAAGCCATATGAACATATAAAACTACCTCATCACATAGAGGAAAATCTGATTCACGTGAAGATTATAGACTATCTAATAAATTCTCATGATCTACAATCAATCGACCTCGACCATGATTTTTGGAATAGTACATAGCATTGTCAGCTCGGTGCAGAAGACTTTCAACATCTTTGGCAACCGTAGGCAATGCGGACAATCCAATCGATGTATCTACCTTAACCTTTGCACTTCCCTTATATATGATCTCAAGTGCCTTAATTTCTTCATGAAGAGCGGTTACTATGGCTTCTGCTTCTTTAAGATTTTTCTTCGGTAGAACAACTAAAAATTCTTCGCCACCATAACGACCGGCGTGACCATCATGTTCATTTGCTATACGTTGAATGATCTTTGAGACTGCCTTAATGACCTCATCGCCAAAGAGATGGCCATAAGTATCATTAATTTTCTTAAATCGATCAATATCTAATAAAGCCAATGAAAGAACGTCATCCTTTTCAATATGATCAATGGCTTCAATTATTATGCTCTGAATATGTTCTCTATTATACAATCCAGTTAACCCGTCTCTTATGGCAATTTCTTCCATTTTACTGTATAAATTAGCATTGTTAATGGCAATATTAATCTGACTGATAATGCTCTTGAAAAAGTTCATACTGTTATGGTCAAACATATCTTTAGTATGATGCTCAGCAATCAATAAACCGTATACTTGGTCTGACTTAACCAGTGGTACAATAATGAGTGACCCAACTTCCCTATGTTGAATAAAAGGGTATTCATGTATGTCTACATTTGAATCCATGAAAGGCTTTCCGTTCTCATAGAATCGACTGTAAACGCCTTTTTCAATGTCTGTTTTAAAAGATTCCAAAAAATCATATTCAATGACGGTATTTACCTTATAGAATTTTTCATTGGTTCCTTCATCTAAAACATAAAGCATACACGTGTCAACACCAATGGCTCCAATAATCGAATCCGCTACTAATCCTATTAGTTCGTCAATATCTAATACAGAACTAATATACCTTAAAAGTTCAGACTGGGTATACATTTCCGAACTAACACGGTTTAATTCAATA
Organism: Petrocella sp. FN5; assembly: GCF_029210395.1. Taxonomy (GTDB): domain Bacteria; phylum Bacillota; class Clostridia; order Lachnospirales; family Vallitaleaceae; genus Petrocella. The sequence goes on from NZ_JARGDP010000066.1 coordinate 5,231, forward strand.
TTTTTTTTCTCTATTTCCTGTTTTTGCGTCAATAAGACATGATGAAGCTTTTTATATTTAATTTTTTCAATCTCTAGCGACTCTTTTTCAACTTTATTCTTCTGAATCTCAATGTTTAGATTTGCGAAGATTTTCTTTTGCTCATAAACATAGTCCGCAAGTGAATTTAAGACAAAATAGAGTACCACCCATAAAATACCCCAGTAAATGATGATTTCAATAGTCAAAGCGGTAAGAATTGTTGAAACAAAACCGCTTATAACGAGAGGGAGTGCACCCATCCAAAGCAGGTTACCTTTTTCACTAGGTGTTTCCGGCTCCAAAATGACAATGAGTTCAATAAAATTAACAAAGAAAAGAAGGATGCTTAACCCTTGTACTATAAGTCGTTCATCATGTATATAATATGCATATAATGTCATATATAATAGATTGGCTACTTTATATATGGCTAGTTTGTGACCATAGTTAATTCTCATCAAGATCAAGCGACTGATCGTTATTGTAATAAAAATAATCATACCCCAAAAAGGTATAGCAAGTTCCCTTTTATCAAAATAGCAAAATAAAACATAAAACAATAGAATAATGATTAGGAGTGTATGACGTTTTAAGATTTTTTGTTCATAATTTAGAATACGGTCCATGATTGATTTTCCACCTTAACCTTAGGATATTTGTTCCCAGTAAACCTCCAAATGATCACCATCATGTATTTCACCCATATAGGAAGCTGTGGCCTTGTTAATTTTACATACCACATTACCTTGAGGCTTAGATAAGTCAAAAGGATAAACATCAAAAATGTCTACAAAGACATAGTTTGACTTACCTTCAAGTTTTATCGGTGTTTCATTGACGGATACATAAATACACTTCCCAGTTGTTTCGACCTCATCGGATTCATTTTCTCTATTATTTTGAGATTTTTTCTCTCTTCTTGTTATATGGTCAAGATCTGCAAGACAACTCTTTTCGTCTGACCGTTGACCATTAATATAATACTCGTATTGAAAATCGTCTAAATCATGCTTACGTAAAAAGTTGATTAGAGATGGCAACTTCAACCTGATGATATCATTGTTTTTTATGTCATGGTTCATGGTCATTAAGATTTCATTAACATATATTTCAGGGACCAAAGGATAGACTTTCTCATCAAAATAAACTTTAAGGTCTAATGTCTTCACCAATTGGTAAGTGGATAAATTGGCATCCTTCCCATTTTTCGCTTCAATAACCGTTATATAATCATGCATCTTTATTTTAGTAGTTAGATTCACCTCTTCATTATTCAGTAGAATTTTGGCTGGAATACCTGGTTCACCCGTAATTCTCCTTTGATTTTGGTTTACTTCAAACTCAAGTGCTTGTCCTTTTTTTGCTATGAATTTTTTAGGCTCTATACCTTTGTAAGCGACCACATCCATAATCGTTAAACGATTGTTGTCGTATATCTTTATGGGTTCATCATTTAAATAAACTTGGATAAAATCATGTTTATTATTTTCAAGTCCGGTTAGACAAATGCCTATTGGTGTAATCAGTTCTGGACCTTTCTTGATCTTGGATTCACCAAAATCAACCACATCAAGTACTTCTTTGCCTCTTATTGCAACACGATCTGGGCTGAGTCCCATGGACTGGCTTAAAACTTTTGTAAAATGCTTGACTTGTCCACCACCACCTACAACAAAGACCGCATTGGTGGCTTTGCCGTTGTTCAGCTCAATAATCCGATTGGCAATTTTCAAGGCAAGTTGTTGTGAGTCATCCTCTAATATTTGATTGATTTCATCCGTATCTACAGTATGTTTCATACCTATGACATCTTTAAAAGTTACTGTTTTTGCTTTTGTAGATGCTTTTATTTTAATCTTCTCTGCTGTATTAAAGTCTACTAGATAATGGTGAACGATAGCTTCTGTCAGTTCATCACCTGCCATAGGAATCATACCATAGGCTACAATACCACCATCTTTGGTAATGGCAATATCGGATGTACCTGCTCCAATATCTACCAATGCAATGTTAAGCAATCTGAATTCTTCAGGTATTGCCACATGAATAGCTGCTATAGGCTCTAATGTAAGACTATAGACTTCCATATCAGCATTTTTGACAACGCTATATAAGCTCTCAATAACTTCTTGAGGTAAGAACGTGGCCAAGACATCTGCACTTATTTTTTTACTTTTATGGTCTTTAAGTGAAGTTATTTCATAATCATTTAAATAGTATTTTGATACGGTATAACCTACGCAGTGATACCCCATTTCTTCCTCATCAAGATTAGTATTGACTTGCTGAAGGGCTTTTTCCATACCCAATAATTCAAGGGTGTTTATATGATGATCATCTATGATGATGGTTGGGTCCATCTCTTGGTTTACATGAATTAAGGCAGTTTTAAGTACACGTCCTGCTGCTGCTATACAAGCTTTGTGTAAAGTAACACCTAATTGTTTTTCTAGGTTCTTTTTGACTTGCAGTATGGTTTCAGTTGCTTTTCCTATATCATGAATCTGACCGTCTATCATAGCTCTAGTATCATGCTCCACCATAGCATAAGCCATCACTTTAAAATGAATTCCAGTTCTGTAACCGACAACACCGACTACTGACCTGGTTCCAATATCTAATCCGAAAACATAATTATCATTTAGCTTGTTATTGTTCTTAGCCATAAAACACCTCGATATCCATATTGATTCATCTTTTCAACTATATGGTTTTGACACCTTAACCATGATTAAAAATCTAAGTATAAGTTTTCAATCCCGTGAAACATCCATTCTGTATTAGGATGAATCGTACCATAAACGTTTTTCCCACTCATAACCGCACCATCTAAGAAATATAAAGATATATAAGGCACTTCTTCAATCATATAGGCTTCGAAGTTATTTACGGATGCCTTTAACTGGTCCATTGTATAGGCGTAGGTGATACTGTTAATCAATTGATCCATGGTTTCTGATCTATAGCGGATATGATTTTGTTGACCGTTGCTTGAAAACAATGAGCCAAAATCAGGGACTTGAGACATCTTCCATCCACCATATAGTAGGTCAAATTCTCCATTAACCACTTTTTCATAATATTGAGTTGGTTCAGCAATGTCCAAGTTAATCTTGAAACCTAAAGCTTCAAAGTCTTTTTTTATAATATCGGCAGTATGGACACGTAAGCTGTTTTCTTTATTGACCAGCATGGTAAGTTCTATAGAAGTTTGCTTCGCTTCATCAGCATAATCAAAAAAGCCATCTCCATCAAAATCAACATATTTACTTTCCACAAGGCGTTTAGCAAGATCCAAATCATATTTGTAGTAGGGTTCATGTTCGGTAGCATACCAACTACCAGGTATGATGGGCGCATTCACCATCTTGCCGTGATTTATAAAACGGTCATATAATATAAATTCTCGATTGACAGCGTAAGCAAAAGCTTGTCGTGTTTCCTTATCTAAAAATAATGGACGATCAAAATTAAAGCCAATGAAGTCATAGTAACTAGAAGTATAACTTGTAATGTTTTGTTCTTCATTACTTGAGTATTTCAACCAGTTGAACTTACTTGGATTCATGATATCGATTAGTTTTTGATCAAAGAGTGTTTCCATGGCCTGGCTGTCATTCATAATAACGCCTTTAATGTTTTCAATGTAAGGACCATCACCGTGCCAATCCAAGTAAGCTGTTAAGTCAAAATTCTGCATTTGTTGATAATTAACAAATCGATAGGGTCCTGTACCTATTGGATGCATTTCATCATACTCTGCAGATGATACATATTGCCTCGAAATAATAGGAAAAGTTAAATCACTTAAGGCAAAAGCATACCCTTGTTCAAAGTAAATCTTTAACGTAAGCGCATCAACAAGAGTTGTGTTCTTAATCGTTTTAACTTGATTTTTATAACCTGTAATGTCAGAATCCTTGATTTTATTAATGGTATAGGCAACATCGGTAGATGTTAATTGCACACCATTATGAAACAACACATTGTCTTTTAGTTTAATGATTAGTGTTGCACCTTCATTTTCAAAACTATAAGTATCAACAAGTACAGGTATTGGCATCAATGTCTCATCTAAAACAAAAAGTGGCTCATAAATCAAACCAAGAACCTGAATTACACTTTGTTGATCATTTCTTATGGGGTCAAATGTCTTCGGTGCGTAGCTTGCAATTCTAAGTGTACCACCAAAAGCAGGTTCAATGGTCTTGATAGTATCTACATCTGTTGCTTCATCAGAATCTGTTTGGGCCTCTTGAGGTTCATTTGTCGTTACATCGACTTGTGTATTTTGCTGATCATCGTTTCCAAAGCAACCGGTTAAAACCATCACAAGTCCAGTAACCCATAACAGTTTAGTGATTTTTTTCATATTCTGCCTCCCTAATCTCGTTTATCATTTTTTCTAGATCATCCTTAATACTTTCTATTCCTTCAGATGTGTCAAAAATATAATCTGCATAATCTGCATAGTCATTTCTTTGTGACTTTAGAATGCTTTCTGCCGTTCTTAAATCAATGGACCTGACATTAATGAGTCGTTCAAGCCGCAAGTTTTTATCGGCTTTTAAACAGACCATGGTATGGACAAGCCTTGAAAAGCCCGCCTCAATCATAACAGCAGCTTCAAGTATAATAAATTTTTTGTCTGTTGTCTTGATTTTTTTTTCAATTATTTTAAACATAGCGCCATGCATGATTTGGTTTAGTTCCAATAAGGATTGTTTATCCGTAAATACGATTTTGCCAAGTTTTGAACGGTTGATTTCTCCATGATCAATGACATCGGCACCAAATTTTTCGGATATACCATTAATAATCTCATGGTCCTTTAGTAATTCATGGGCAATTTGGTCCCCTTCTATGAACAATGCATCTAGTTTTTCAACCAAGTACTTACTCATATAAGTCTTCCCTGTTCCTGCGCCACCAATAACGCCAATAACATAACTATTTTGATTCATACCAGTTTTTTCCTATATGGGCATCTACGGTTAAAGGCACACTGATTAATACAGCCTGTTCCATTTCTTCAATCAATAGTGATTGAATATATTCTTGATCTTCTATTGGTGCTTCTATCAAAAGTTCATCATGCACTTGAAGAATCAATCTTGCCTTACTTTTTTCTTTTACAAGTCTCTTTTCTACATTAATCATTGCAATCTTAATCACATCGGCTGCACTTCCTTGTATCGGCGTGTTCATAGCAACTCTCTCCCCAAATGATCTTTGGGCATAATTACTTGATGCAAGTTCAGGTATAGGGCGAATACGGTTATACATGGTTGTTACATAACCATCTGTTTTTGCTTGGTTGATGCACCCATCCAAAAAACTTTTTACTTTTGGATACTTTTCAAAATACTGGTCAATATAGACGCCCGCTTCTTTTACACCGATATTCAAATCTTGACTCAAACCAAAAGCACTAATGCCATAGACAATCCCAAAATTAACAGCTTTTGCGTTACGTCTTTGAAGGTCGGTTACTTCTTCAAAGGGTATGTGAAATACTTGAGAAGCTGTCATTCTATGAATATCCAGTTCTTCTCTAAACGCTTTTATAAAAGAAGCATCTTCTGAAAGATGAGCCAGTAATCTTAACTCTATTTGAGAGTAGTCTGCATCAATAAATATAAAGCCATCTTGTGGCACAAATACTTTTCTTATTTCTCGTCCTAATTCCAATCGTATAGGGATATTTTGTAAGTTAGGATCCTGACTACTGATTCGACCGGTAGAAGCGACTTTTTGGTTAAATGTTGAATGTATACGCCCATCTTCCTGTATATAGTCAAACAACCCATCTGCATAAGTCGATTTTAATTTTGTTAGTTGCCTATACGACATAATCGCTTCAACAATAGGATGGTAAGGCTTAATTCTTTCTAGAATATCTACAGAAGTTGCGTACCCTGTTTTGGTCTTTTTAGCAAAAGGTAAGGCCATTTTTTCAAAAAGAATAACACCCAATTGCTTAGGAGATGAGATATTAAAAGATTCTCCAGCCATCTCAAATATTTCTTTTTCCAATATTTCAATACTATGCTTAAGCCTTTTTGCAAAAGCTTTTAATTGTTCACCATCTACTTTTATACCTCGCTTCTCCATACGATATAAAACATATAACAATGGTAATTCAATGGTATTGTATAAGCCCATCAGATTTTTTTCATCTACTTCTTTAACAATCTTAGGGTAGGCTTGTTTGATTGCGCGTATTGCCAAGACACTTCGATCCATTAGATCATCTTCATCTATATCTGCTAATGACTTAAGGGATTTTCCTTTGCCTAAGAATCCGTCATCCCCGATGTAAGATATGCCCCCATATTCTGTAGCAATTTTATCGATTTCATAATGACTTGAAACAGGATTAATCAGATACATCATCAAGGATAAATCGGTTACGGATTTTGCATATAAGCTCATCGGCGCATCAATCTGATGTAACTGAAGCTTAAAATCATAAGTAATCTTTTTAATTGTTTCATTTAGGATTAAATCATTAATCGCTTTATCAATATGGGTTTTATCTATGAGTCTACTATCCGTATAATAATAGGTTGACTGGTCACAAATAAAAGCTAGGCCCGTAAGGCTGTTGTCAAAAATAAGGTGATAATAGCACTCTCTGGCTTCACTTAAGAGACGGTCCAAGTTAACCGGATTACTGATTTTTTCAACTTTCATATCCGGTTCTTTTTCCATTTTCATTGCTGTAAACTTACCTAGTAGAGAATTCAGGTTCAATTTAACAAAATAATCATAAGCCTCTTTTGTATAAATCTCGCCAATCTCACTATGATCAATATTAAAGTCTAGAGCCACATCAGTAATGATTGTAGCCAGTTTGCGACTTAACACCGCTTGATCAATATAATCTGTTATTTTGCCTTTTAAACCTTTAGCAAAGCTTTCTCGGTCTTCATAAGCTGCTTCTATCGTATGATACTTGGATATAAGTTTTAATGCCGTTTTCTCGCCAACACCAGGAATGCCGGGAATATTATCAGATGCATCGCCCATAAGTCCCTTTACATCAATGAACTCTGTAGGGGTTACACCATATGTATCCATTACATCCCGATCAAAATACTGCTCATAGGTAGTTGTACCGTTCTTGGTTTTTGGTATAATGATTTTTGTACGCTCTGTAGCCAACTGTAACATATCTTTGTCGCCTGATAATAGGGCTACTTCAAAACCACCCTGTTCTCCGGAATATGCTAACGTTCCAAGTACATCGTCTGCTTCATAGCCTTGGATCTCACATATAGATATATCCATGGCTTTAAGAACTTCTTTAACAAGCTTCATCTGTGGACGCAATTCATCCGGCATACTTTTTCGTGTACCTTTATAATCCGGAAAAATTTCATTTCTAAATGTAGGTCCTTTTAAGTCAAAAGCGATGACCACATGACTGGCTTTTTCATCTTCTAATATTTTTGTCACAATATTAATAAAACCATAAACAGCATTGGTAAATACCCCTTCACTGTTGCTTAATAATGGTATACCGTAAAAAGCTCGGTTCATAATACTATTTCCATCCACCAGTAAAAGTTTTTTCATACTCTCCCCCGATTTCTAAATGTACAAGGCTGTCAAGTTACCATGAGTCCCTTAGTATTATAACAAACATCTTTCTTATTCACCACAACAAAGTGACCTATAAATAATAAAAGTGCGTTTATAAGAGGATTTTAACTATTGACATTGTGTAAACCGCGTTTTCTCCAAGAAAAAAAGATGCCTTCTCATAGAAAACATCTTTAGAGTTAAAATTTTAATTTGATATATCCAATAAGCAATCCAATCATTAGAACGCCACCAACCATAACGATGATCCAACCTTTGTCATTTCGGGCGCCATATAAGGAGCTGTCCACCTGATTATTGACCTCTTGGAGCAAATTATCACTGGTGGCTTTTTGACTGCGTTCGTTTTCATTCGATGCTCTTGACAAAGAGGCATCTCCAAACTCAGTTACATCCATAGCCACACCAACTTCACTGGTATCTTCACTTACTGCAGATGTGGAAAACATTTCCTCAATGGCTTCATCATTATGAATACTTTTGTTTTGATTAAGGTTGTTGATACCAATCAAACCAAATACTAAAACAAAAACTACGACAGCGGCAATATTAAGTTGCTTAATAAAATAAATACTTCGTCTCTTTTTAGGGCGTTTTTCTATTTTCTTCATCAAAGTTTCATGAAAATCAGAAGGCAAATCAACTTCATCTGTTGATTGAAGTACTTGATGGATAGACATGAGGACTTCATACTCTTTACTACAAACATCACATTCTTTTAAATGTGCCATCAATAGTGCTTCATTGCTATAATCCAAACTTCTGTCTATGTGTAATTGTATCCATTCTTGAGCTTTTATACACACCATCATCTCGCCTCCTTTCACTATTTTAGACGCTTTAACTGGCAGTTTGTTCCCGCTTTTTAATAATTATATCTTTTAAAGCTTGTCTTGCTCTTGAAATCCTTGATTTGGTCGTACCCAGATTACATTCCAACATCTTTGCAATCTCATCATAACTGTAACCGTACATGTCTCGATAGATAATTAAGATCTTTTGTTCTTCTTTAAGCTGATCCATAGCATTGCGTACTTCCATGACCGTTTCATTCTGCAGAAGTTCTTGTTCAGGCGTCAAGTTTGGGTCTACAAACTGTCTTGTAATGTTTTCATCTTCTGAACCTACCCTGACTTCCATTGTGGTAGTGTGTTCCAAGTGGCGCTTTCTTTTTCGATACTCGTCAATACAGGTGTTCATAGCCAGTCTATGTAGCCAAGTACTAAAGGCTGATTCAAATTTAAATTTATCAAGGTTATTATATACTTTGATGAGCACCTCCTGAGAGGCATCATAGGCATCTTGTTCATTCTTAAACATTTGTATCGCAATGTTGTATACTTTCTTCTCATAAGGAAGGATGAGCTTCTCAAATGCCTTGGAATCACCATTAACAGCATTCTTTATTAACTTGTACTCGGATTTATTTGACACTTGATCACCTTCTTTTTAGTATACTTTCACTTGCTTTCATCTCTACAATATCGACTATA
>NZ_JARGDP010000067.1 GCF_029210395.1 Petrocella sp. FN5
ATTACTTTGTAATGGTTGTGTGTTTCTGAAAGCTTGAAAAGCTTTTCATAAAACAATTTTAGTATAATATGCACATAATGTCAAGTGTTTTTTAGTTGTCTTTGTGCGACTTATTTTTATAATAACTTTTCTTTCCCCCGAATACATAATTTTACTTGTTTTCTTTTGCTAAGTTTATTTAAATTTATGAAAATTTTCATAAGAAAATGTCTTAATCAAATGATGTTTACTATGCTTTTTCTGGATTGAAGATCTTGAATAAAAAAAAACGCTCAAACACTATCATTGGATAGTGTTTGAGCGTTTTTTTTATTCAATCTCTAATTCTGCAATTATATTTCTGTCTTCTATTTGGCCAATTATTGGATCCTGTAAGACTTGATTTTTATACTCAAATAAGTTCTTTTCTAATTTTAGACGGATAATTTTTCTTACTGCCTCCTCTATTTTTATTTCTGTCTCTATGGAAGTTCGAGCCTTTTTTAAAAGGTATTCATAGGCATTGTCCACATCCTCCGGCATAAGAAATAGGCTTAATCCAGCATCTAGACCCAGATCAATCATCAACTCTGTACCATAATAATCGACAATACTCTTCATATTCAAGGCATCGGATATAACCAGACCTTTAAAACCCAATTCTCTAATTAATATTTCTTGTATCATCATCTCAGACAAGGAAGCCGGCGTTGTATCCCCAGTCACTTGGGGAACCTGTAAATGACCCACCATAATAACATCTACCCCATCCCTAATCGCCTCAATAAAAGGTACAAGTTCGACAGACATTAACCGTTCTATATCATGGCTCAGTATAGCTGTACCTAAATGACTATCCTCTTTTGTATCTCCGTGCCCTGGATAATGTTTTATGACCGGGATGATTTCATGTTCCTGATATGCTTTTAAGGCTTCTATCACTTTTTCACCAACTATATGTGGGTTGTCTGAAAAAGCCCTATGCCCAATAATCGGGTTGCTTGGATTCGTGTGAATGTCGCCTACCGGAGCAAAGTTCATATTAAATCCCAAGGAACGGATTTCTTTTGCAATAATTTCATTGGCTAAATAGACCGCATTGGGGTTAGTGGCATGACCCAACACCCATGCGTCGGGTATTTTTGTACCACCGATACTCGCTTCACCGGTTATTCTTGTTACCAATCCACCTTCTTCATCCAATCCTATAAAAGCAGGGATGTCTAACTCACTTTGAATCTTACGAATTATATTTTGGGTCTCTATAGCGGTTATCATATTGTGCTTAAAAAATATAATTCCGCCATAGGACAAACCTGTTGACTCGTAATCTTCTAAGGTTACATAAAACATCTGGGCCACTTTCGCTTCTAATGACATATTAGACATTATCTCATCAATGGACATTTCTAATAAGGTCGCTTCGTCTAAATCTTCCGATACCGTCTCTTCTTCCGATTTTTTTTCTCGTTTATCCTCTAGTTCTACAACCGATGGCGTTGGTTGCTGTATGTTTTCTTTCACCTTTTTTTCTTGTTGATTTAGTTTTTCCTCGCCTGTTTGACATCCACTCAATAGTAGAAGTAGTATCAAAATCCAGGTATATTTTATCATTCAACCACCTTCAAATTCTTGATTCATTGGCCATCAACTCTATTACATGTAGGCATCAATGGTGTCGTAGTCAATGGGCGCCTTGTCCATAAAAGTTTTTAATGCTTGCAGATAAGCTTTTACGGTATCTAAACAGGTAAAACTTGGCACACTAAGGTGTTCAGCTAAGTTTCTTAATTTATAGCCGTCTCGACTGACGTCTTTACCTTTTGTCGGTACATTAATCACCATAGCAATTTCATCTTTTTTAAACATAACCTGTATCTCAGACAAATCGGATATATTCACAGATTCATTCGTAATGCCTCTTTCCAATAGAAATTGGCTTGTCTTAATAGAAGCCATAATCCCAAATCCTAGTGCCTCTAATTCCTTAACAAAAGGCAGGACCTCTTCTTTAGAAGTGTCGGAAACAGAAATCAAAACCTTACCTGCTGTTTTAAACTTAAACCCTGCCCCTTGAAAGGCTTTAAGTAATGCTTTTTCATAATTCCTATCCACACCAAGGACTTCCCCCGTGGATTTCATCTCAGGTGTCAGTGCTGCATCAACCCCCGCCAGCTTAACGAAACTAAACACCGGCGCTTTTACCGCTATGAGGTTGCTGGTCTTATAGAGCCCAGTCCCATAATCAAGCCCAGATAGTTTATCGCCTAAGATGACCTGCATAGCAATTTTCACCATGGGGATCTTCGTAATCTTACTAATAATCGGTACCGTTCTTGATGCTCTGGGATTCACTTCAATAATATATACTTTTTCATCCTTTATAACAAATTGAATGTTCATAAGACCTACGACTTGAAGGGCCATAGCTATCTTGTAGGTATAATCAACAATGATTGCCATCATGTCATCCGAAATGTTTTGTGGCGGATACACACAAAAACTATCGCCTGAATGGACACCTGTACGTTCAATATGCTCCATCACCCCTGGTATGAGTATGTTCTCTCGGTCCGCAATAGCATCAACTTCAACCTCCATACCATCAATATATTCATCAATGAGTATCGGTTGATCTTCAGATAAAGATGCCGCTTCTTTAACATAACTCATTAGTTCAATATCATTATGAACTATCATCATAGCGCGACCGCCAATAACATAGGAAGGTCTTACCAGAACCGGATAGCCAATGCTCCTTGCAGTGGTAATGGCTTCATCAATATTGGTCACCGCCTTACCTAGAGGTTGAGGAATGTCCAGTTCTCTAAGTAAACGTTCAAAGCGTTTTCGATCTTCTGCCACATCAATGGAATCCACTGAAGTGCCAAGAACTTGAACACCACGACTTACTAGCTTTGGCGCCAGATTAATAGCTGTTTGACCACCATATTGAACGATAACCCCTTTTGGCATTTCTTTTCGTATCACATTCATAACGTCTTCAATAAAAAGAGGTTCAAAATACAATTTGTCGGCTATGTCAAAGTCTGTACTTACGGTTTCGGGATTGTTGTTGATAATAATTGATTCATAACCCAGTTCTTGAATGGCCCATACGGCATGGACCGAACAATAATCAAATTCAATCCCTTGACCAATTCGAATAGGTCCGGAACCGATGACAATGATTTTTTCTTTCTTGCTGATGATATTTTCTTCTTCATCTTCATACGTTGAGTAGTAATAAGGTGTTGAGGATTCAAACTCAGCAGCGCAGGTATCTACCATCTTATACACCGGATACATACCATGGGCACGACGTATAGCATCAATAATACGATAATCTTTACCCGATAAGGCCTGAATCTCGATGTCTGTAAAACCCATCTTCTCTGCCTTTGCTAGCAGCTCTCCTGTAATTGGTTCACTGGATAAGCGTTTTTCCACTTTAATGATGTTATTGATCTTTTCCAAAAACCAATTGTCAATACACGTAATTTCATTAATTTTTTCAACGGATATACCTTTTCTCAAGGCTTCTGCAACCACAAAGATACGTTGGTCATCTACCATATCCAACATCTTAATGATGACTTCTTTAGACAACTTCATTAAAGATTCTTTTCTAAGGCCAGTTTCCTTACCTTCTAAAGATATAATGGCTTTGAGTAAAGAGCTTTCAAATGTTCGGTCAATGGCCATGACTTCCCCTGTCGCTTTCATTTGGGTTCCAAGGGTTCGATCTGCATAATCAAACTTATCAAAGGGCCACTTAGGAATCTTGGTGACAATATAGTCAAGAGCCGGTTCAAAAGAAGCTTTTGTCTTTTTCGTAACCGCATTAGAAATCTCATGAAGATGCAAACCAATGGCTATCTTGGCTGCTATTTTGGCAATGGGATAGCCGGCTGCTTTTGATGCCAGTGCTGATGAACGGCTAACTCTAGGGTTAACCTCAATCACGATATAGGATTTTGATTTGGGATCAAGGGCCAACTGGACATTACAGCCACCTTCAATTTTTAGAGCTTTGATAATCTTAAGTGAAGCCGTACGCAGCATATGGTATTCCTCATCCGATAAGGTCTGAGAGGGTGCGACGACTATGCTGTCACCTGTGTGTATGCCGACGGGATCAAAATTCTCCATATTACAAATAATAATGGCCGTATCGTTTTGATCTCGCATGACTTCATATTCGATTTCTTTCCAACCGGCTACGGATTGCTCTAGTAGTACTTGGCTAATCCGACTGTGCATAAGGCCGGTATGCAAGAATTCTTTGAGCTCATTCATGTTTTTAGCAATACCACCACCAAGACCACCCATGGTAAAGGCCGGTCTTATGATAATCGGAAAACCTATTGAATCTGCTACAGCCAAGCCTTGCTCCATGGTTGTTACGATCTCACTTTTTGGTACAGGCTCACCGATATCCATCATAAGTTGTCTAAAGCTTTCTCTGTCTTCCGCTTGATTAATCGCTTTTAGAGAGGTTCCAAGGAGTCTTACCTTGTATTTCTCAAGTACCCCTGCTTCGTCTAACTCTACCGCCATATTAAGGCCGGTTTGTCCGCCTAAAGTTGCCAACAAGCCATCCGGTCTTTCTTTATCAATAATCCAAGTCAAAGCTTCAAGGGTTAAAGGTTGTATATAAACATGGTCTGCTATGTTATCATCTGTCATGATGGTAGCCGGATTAGAATTCACCAGAACCACTTCGATGCCTTCTTCTTTTAATGATTTACATGCTTGTGTACCGGCATAATCAAATTCCGCTGCTTGTCCGATAATAATCGGTCCTGATCCAATAACCATTACTTTATGAATACTTGTATCTCTAGGCATGTTTCATCACCGCCTTTTCATAGCCTTTGACCCAGTTTTCGAAGATATAATGGGCATCTTCCGGCCCGGGCCCTTCTTCAGGATGAAACTGTACGGATAAGACTTTATACTGATCACAGCTTAAACCTTCATTGGTTTCATCGTTGACATTATAATGGGTTACCTTGATATGCTCTGTAAATGTCTTTTCATCCACGGCGTAACCATGGTTTTGTGAGGACATGAACACTTTACCGGTTACTGTGTCAATAACCGGATGGTTGGCGCCTCGATGTCCAAACTTGAGCTTATAGGTATCGGCACCTAGCGCCAAGGCTAAGATCTGATGACCAAGACAAATACCCCACATTGTTTTTTTACCAAGTAAGCTTTTTGCCAATTCAATGGCCGATACTGCATCTTTTGGATTGCCAGGCCCATTAGAAAAAAAGACCACTTCCGGATCGTGATGTAGCACTTGGTCCACCCTTACATCATGTGGAAATACGGTGATGTCACAGTTCAGATTTTGTAATTGGTGAATAATACCCTTCTTAATGCCAAGATCAATGAGTCCTATTTTTAAGCCGTCTCCTGGATAGTTTTTAATAGTGTCACATGAAACCTGTGCCACTATATTTTGGGGAAACCGATAATTTTTCAATTGGCTAATCAGATCGGGTGTGATTGCCTCTGTTGTGATGATACAGTTCATGGTACCGTTGTTTCGAATAATTTTCGTTAGTTTTCTCGTGTCAATGCCTGCAATACCTGGTATATTATTGGCTTTTAGGTAGTCATCCAGTGACCGCTTGCTTTGCCAATGATTGGGCACCTGTGCATATTCTTTCACAACGAACCCTGATACCTGAATCTTGTCTGATTCATAGTCCACATCATTAATACCATAATTGCCAATTAAGGGATAGGTCATGGTTACAATCTGTCCGCCATAAGAAGGGTCTGTTAATATTTCTTGATAACCGGTCATACTTGTATTGAAGACGATTTCACCAAATAAGGTTGTATTTGCTCCAAAGCTCTCACCTTCGAAAATCGTACCATCTTCTAAATATAATCTACCTTTCATAGGTTCCTCCTTGCTTAAATAGCCCTCCACCATTATTGTGGAGATAAAACTTCATCTAATATATGAATCATGTCGTCAATCTCTGTCTGCTTAATTGTAAGGGGTGGCACAAACCGGATAATATGGGTGCCTGAGTTAATAAGCATAAGCCCCTTATCCAGCGCCATGGCAATAGCATTTCCAACAGGGCTGTCCATTTCGATAGCCATCATCAACCCCATGCCTCGAACCTCCACGATGGAAGGATGTCTTTTTTTCAGTTCCAAAAGGCTGGCCTCTAGGTAAGCTCCCATCGTTTTGACATGTTCTAATAAGCCGTCGTGAACTAGGGCATCTAATACAACACCTGCTGCCGTTGTGGATAATGGATTCCCGCCAAATGTAGAGGCATGGGTTCCCGGTTCAAAACCTAGGGCTGTTTTCTCATTGGCTATGATAGCACCAATCACATAACCGGCACCTAAGCCTTTGGCTAAGGTTACGATATCTGGCTTAACGCCATATTGATCATAAGCAAACACCGTTCCTGTACGCCCGATGCCACATTGAACTTCATCAAAAATCAAGACAATATCCAATGCATCGCATAAGGCTCTTGCTTTTTTAAGAAAAGATTGCTCTGCTGGTCTTATACCACCTTCACCTTGGATTGGTTCAATCATTAAGATGGCTGTTTTTTCTGTTAATACCATTTCAAGGGCTTCAACATCATTAAACTCTGTATAGGTAATCCCTTCAAATAATGGTGCAAAACCTTCATGATATTTGGTTTGTCCTGTTATAGAAACTGTCGCAATGGTTCTGCCATGAAATGAGTTCTTCATGGTTATGATTTCCGTCTTATTCCCATTTACAAATTTATTAATATATCTTTTACCCAATTTTAGAGCGGCCTCATTGGCCTCAGCGCCGCTATTGCAAAAAAACACTCTACTTAAACCGCTAAGTTCAACCAACTTTTGGGCCGCACGAATACTGGGTTCATTGTAATACAGATTGGAACAATGGGTGATCTTATCTATTTGATCTTTCATTGCTTTTTTTAAGGGCTCATAACTGTAACCTAAGGCATTGGTCGCAATCCCAGCTACAAAATCCAAATACTTATTACCTTCTTTGTCAAATACATAGTTGCCTTCTCCCCGTTCTATGACAATCGGAAGGGGTTTGTAATTCTGCAAAAAAACTTCTTGACCTTTATCAATCCATGCATCATGCATTCTGCTACCTCCTAATCAAATTCCTTACAAAACATGGTTCCAACACCTTTTTTAGTAAAAATCTCAAGTAGCATACTATGGAGTACACGGCCATCCAAAATATGAACACTTCGAACACCATGGTTTAATCCTTCAACGCAACATTCTACTTTTGGAATCATACCGCCTGAAATAACACCTTCCTTAATCAGTGTTTCCACTTCATCCATAGCAATCTTTGAAATCAAAGATGAAGTGTCATCTATATCTTTTAATACACCTTCAACGTCTGTTAGAAATATAAGCTTTTCTGCTTCTAGGGCGCCGGCAATAGCCGATGCTGCATAATCTGCATTTATATTGTAAGTATTGCCTGCCTCATCTGTACCAATCGGTGCAATAACCGGTATAAAATCATTTTCCAATAATGAATCAATAAGTTTTGTATTGACTTTTGTAATCTCACCAACAAATCCTATATCTTCACCATCAACCAGTTTTTTCTTTACTTTTAATGTCTTTCCGTCTTTTCCTGTGATTCCAACAGCGTTGATATCATGATTCTGAATCAGTTGGACAATGCTTTTATTCACTTTTCCGGCCAATACCATTTCTACGACATCTACTGTTTCTGCATCGGTTACTCTAAGTCCATTTTGAAATCTAGATTCTATACCGATGGCATTAAGCATATCACTGATTTCTTTTCCTCCACCATGGACAATCACCGGCTGAAAACCGACTAATTTCATAAGTACTATGTCTTCTATTACCGATGTTTTAATGGCTTCGTCTACCATGGCGGAACCGCCATACTTTATGACCACCTTTTTACCGTTAAATTCCTTTATATAAGGTAAGGCTTCGATCAAAACCTTTGCTTTATTAATATATTTTTCCATAATTCACCTTAATGATGATGGCTTATGCCATAGTATCATAATTCCCTTTCTTGGATTAATGGTTAGAAGGTCCATAATTAGGTTCTGTATTCCCCATTTATTTTTACGTATTCATAACTTAGGTCACATCCCCATGCTGTTCCTTTGGATGTACCTTCTTCTAAATACGCATTCACCATTACTTCTTTTTCCTTTATAATGTCAAAGGCACGTTCCTCGTCAAATTTCTGAGGAACACCATTCACCATCAAATCAATTGTTCCAGCGGAACTTTCATAGTTTAAAGTCACTTTCTTGGCATCAAACTTAACCCCTGAATAGCCCATAGCACATAAGACCCTTCCCCAATTGGCATCATTGCCAAAGAAAGCTGTCTTGACCAGGTTGGATGTAACCACAGACATGGCTAAGACCTGGGCTTCTTTTTTACTTCTTGTTCCATACATGTTCACTTCTATGAATTTGGAAGCACCTTCTCCGTCTTTAACAATCAGTTTGGCTAAAGTCTTATTCACATAGTCCAAGGCCTTCTTGAAAATTAAATAGTCTTCATGCTCTTCAACAATCATTTCGTTACCTGCCATACCATTAGCCATAACAGTACACATATCATTGGTAGAGGTATCGCCATCTACACTAATCATATTATAAGCATCCTGGACACTTTCTTTGACTGCCTGATCTAACATATCAAAAGATATGGCGACATCGGTGGTCACATAACTTAACATGGTTGCCATATTGGGGTGAATCATACCTGAACCTTTTGCCATGCCACCGATGGTTACGGTCTTACCACTGATTTCAATCTCTACAGCGACTTCTTTGGTAAATGTATCGGTTGTACAAATGGCTTCTGCTGCTAAAAGGCCTGCTTCATAAGTCGACTTAATGTGGCCAATATTTTCTTCAATCCCGCTGACAATTTTCTCAATTGGTAATTCAACGCCAATGACACCTGTTGAACCCACTAAAATATTTTCTTTTTGGACACCTAAACACTTAGCTAGTGTTATTGCCATTTTTTCGTTATCCGCATCACCTTGATCCCCTGTGCAGGCATTGGCGTTGCCGCTATTGACCACAATGGCTTTAACCGGATGCTTATGTTTGTATATATCCATATTCCATATAACCGGTGCTGCCTTTACCACATTGGTCGTAAAAGTGCCTGAGTATAGAGCAGGTACCTCTGATACTATCAGAGCGAGGTCGTTTCTTTTTCGTTTTATACCAATGTATGCCCCGTGTGCACTGTAGCCCTTGGCTGCTGTTACGCCACCTTGTATTATTTTCATTTTTTGACTCCTTCCAATACCTAACCAATCACGCTTCTATTTCTGAGCTTATGATTTTTAAAATTGTACTGCCTTCTATTTAGTTTATAATTATACATTTTAATTCATATTAATGCAAGATGTTTTCCATTCTTTTTACTTCTTATTCACCTTTCTTTATTATTTCATGTATTCCTCAGGGTTTCAAGTTATTCAATCAACTTTCTTATTCAATTAATATGGGCTTGAGGGGCAAAAGCAAACACAATATAAAACTGTTGCATTACTTTCCAATATATAGGAGAATATAAGTGTATCCAATTGGCTACTTCAAGATTTTTGTATGGAGGACACGATGATTACTTATATAGCCACATTCACCCAGAACTATACCATTGTGCTCATACTGAACTTAATTTTTTCCATCATTATTATATCCCTTGAGCGAAGGAACCCCATTTCAGCTTTGGCTTGGTTATTTTTTATGACCATGTTACCGGGCATTGGTTTCTTTTTCTACCTTTTATTGTCACAAAATATATCTAAGCGAAAAATCTTCAAATATACCCATGAAGAATCAGCCGCTTACAACTTTGTCTTAGATAAACAACGATTGGCTCTTGAAAAAGGGTTTTTTAAATACAATGACCCTGATATGGATATGTACCGTGACATAATAATTTTTCACAATAAATTAAGCGAAGCCTCCTTTACTCAAAACAATGACATTACCATTTTTACCAATGGTCAGGAAAAGTTTGATCGACTGATTGATGAAATGAAGGCAGCCAAAACTCATATTCATCTTCAATATTATATCGTTAAAAATGATATGCTCTCTTCACATATTTTTGACGTTTGTAAACAAAAAGCAAAAGAAGGTGTTGAAATAAGGTTACTTATTGACCATATCGGTGGACGTCATTTGCCAAAGTCCACAATCAATGATTTGAGGAATTCAGGTTGTGAGGTGTATTTCTTCTTCCCATCTCTTTTCAAATACTTTAATCTAAAGGCAAATTATCGTAATCACAGAAAGATTGCTGTTATAGACGGATGTATTGGTTATGTTGGCGGCTTTAATATAGGGATGGAGTATCTCGGACTCCGAAAGCGTTTTGGTAAATGGCGTGATACCCACATTAGAATCCTCGGAGATGCTGTTATTCAACTTCAAATCCGCTTTCTTCTAGATTGGCGTAGTGCATCCAAAAAACAATTAATTGATATTGCACGTTATATCAAATACAATAAAGACCACCCCGGTGACGCCGGTGTTCAGATTGTCAGCAGTGGCCCTGATTCCATCAATCAACAAATCAAGCAAGGCTACATTAAGATGATTAACAGTGCCAGAAAGTATATCTATATTCAAACACCTTACTTTGTTCCTGACGAAAGCGTTATAGAAGCTTTGAAAATAGCTGTTGTATCCGGTGTTGATTTAAGAATCATGTTCCCTAATAAACCAGACCACCCTTTTGTCTACTGGGCCACTTATTCCTTTATTGGCGAGCTTTTAATGTATGGTGCTAAAGCTTATATCTATGATGACGGTTTCATTCATACAAAGGCCATTATTGTAGATGATGCCATAAGTTCTGTCGGAACTTGCAATTTTGACATTAGAAGTTTTAGGCTTAATTTCGAAGTCAATGCCTTCATTTATGATAAGCCTACCTCACAATCATTATGTTCCATCTTCAACCAGGATATACTTGTTTCTAGAGAGCTTACCCTTGAAGACTATCTACACAGACCCTTCAGTATTAAAGTGAAAGAGTCCATATCCAGACTTTTTTCACCTGTACTATAAACTTAGCAAAAGTAGAAAATAAATTTAAGTAAGTGTTGTATAATTATTAATTATAATGTATAATTAATCAATATCAAACCTAAGTATCTGATATTTATCAGATTCAAATATAAGGAGGACAATCATGAACAATAAAGTTGTACTAGCCTATTCAGGTGGTCTTGATACTACCGTCATTATACCTTGGTTAAAGGAAAACTATGACTGTGAGGTCATCGCTGTTTGCGTTGATGTCGGTCAAGGAAAAGAAATTGATGGACTCGAAGAAAGAGCTCTATCCACCGGTGCCAGCAAATTGTATATAGAAAACATAACCGACGCATTCGTCGATGATTATGTCATACCTTGCGTCAAAGCAAATGCTGTATATGAGGGCAAATACCTTTTAGGAACTTCAATGGCACGTCCCGGCATCGCTAAAGCCTTAGTTGATATTGCACTAAAAGAAGGCGCTAATGCCATCTGCCATGGTGCTACCGGTAAAGGAAATGACCAAGTGCGTTTTGAACTCACTATAAAGGCCCTTGCACCACACTTAGATATTATAGCGCCTTGGCGCATATGGGACATCAAATCTCGTGAAGATGCTATTGCTTATCTTGAAGCAAGAAATATTCCGGTACCCATGAAAAAGAAAGAAAGCTATAGCCGTGATCGTAATCTATGGCACTTAAGTCATGAAGGACTTGAACTGGAAGATCCAAGCATTGAACCGGTCTATGATAACCTACTCCAGATGTCCGTAACACCCGAAAAAGCACCTGACAAACCAACATATATCGATTTGGAATTTGATCAAGGTAACCCAACTAAGTTAAATGGAGTGTCCATGAAAGCTTCTGATATTATTGCCGCTCTTAATGAGATTGGTGGTGCCAATGGCATCGGTATTATTGATATATGTGAAAACCGTGTAGTTGGTATGAAGTCTCGTGGCGTTTATGAGACACCTGGTGGTGCCATACTCTACTATGCACACAATGAGTTGGAATACCTCTGTCTTGATAAGCAAACGCTAGCCTACAAAAGTCAACTGGCCATCAAATTTGCTGAGTTGGTTTACTCAGGTGAATGGTTCACACCTCTTCGTGAGGCCCTTAGTGCTTTTGTAGATGAAACACAAAAGACGGTTACAGGTAGTGTAAAGTTAAAACTCTATAAAGGCAATATTATTCCTGCCGGAGCAAGCTCTCCCTACTCTTTATATGACGAGGATATTGCAAGCTTTACAACCGGCGATCTATATGACCATAAGGATGCAGAAGGTTTCATTAATCTTTTTGGGTTACCACTCAAGGTTAGAGCCATGATGAAAGAACGTTCCGGTTTGAAATAGATTGTCCACTTTACCTCTTAGATATAAAGGAGATTGACTATGAAATTATGGGGCGGAAGATTCGCAAAAAGCACCAACGTCATGGTGGATGACTTTAACTCCTCCATTCGTTTCGATGAAAGATTATATAAACACGACATCATAGGTAGCATTGCCCATGTTACCATGTTAGCAAAACAAAATATTATCTCTGAAGAAGATATGAATACCATAAAAACAGGTCTTGAAGAACTTTTAAACGATATTGAATCCGGCCAAGTTGCTTTTGACATTCATGAAGAGGACATTCATATGAACCTTGAAAAACTTCTGATTGAAAAAGTAGGACAAGTTGGTAAAAAGCTACACACCGGCCGTAGCCGCAACGACCAAGTCGCACTGGATATTCGACTCTATATGCGTGATGAACTGGCACTGGTGGATGAAATGATTGTGAACCTTCAAGGTATCATTCTTGATATGGCAGCAGAGCATCTAGATACCATTATGCCCAGCTATACCCATTTACAAAAGGCACAACCTATAACCTTAGCTCACCATTTAATGGCCTATTTCGAAATGCTAAAACGTGACCGTAACCGTTTAGAAGATGCTAAAAAAAGAATGAACCAACTGCCCCTTGGTGCCGGTGCGCTTGCTACAACAACTTATCCTTTAGATCGGTATTTTGTAGCCGACATGCTTGGCTTTGACGGTATTTGTTTGAACAGCATGGATGCTGTAAGCGATCGTGATTTCTTAATTGAGATTCTGTCAACCTTTTCAGTCTTAATGATGCACTTAAGCCGCTTTTGCGAAGAAATCATTCTATGGTGTTCTAATGAGTTTCAATTCATCGAATTGGATGATGCTTATAGTACCGGCAGTAGCATCATGCCACAAAAGAAAAATCCAGATATCGCTGAATTGGTTCGTGGCAAAACCGGACGGGTTTATGGTTCTTTAATGAGCCTACTTACGACGATGAAGGCGCTTCCACTTGCTTATAACAAAGATATGCAAGAAGATAAAGAGGTTACATTTGATGCCTTAGATACGGTAAAAATGTGTTTACCTATTTTCTCCGATATGTTACGTACGGCTCGAATTAATAAAAAGAATATGTATGATGGTGCCGGTGGTGGCTTTACCAATGCCACCGATGCGGCCGATTACCTTGTTAAAAAAGGTATGGCTTTTAGAGATGCTCATGAAGTCATCGGAAAATTGGTTCTTTATTGCCTAAAACACAATAAAACATTAGAGACATTGACCTTAGATGAATACCAAGACCTCTCAGAAGTATTTGAAAAAGATGTATATGAAGCTATTTCCTTAGAGACCTGTGTCAATAAAAGACAAGTCATAGGGGGACCTGGAAAAGATGTTATGAAAGAAGTCATTGCTATAAATAGAAAGTATTTAGGTAAGGTTGAGTAATTAGAAAAGAGTACTGTCATTTGAATCTATCAACTTGGACAAGTGACTTACTCTTTTTTATTTATTTATTTTT
>NZ_JARGDP010000068.1 GCF_029210395.1 Petrocella sp. FN5
AAGGTTTTTTAGATTACTCGGTAAACACCTTGACAAAGGAGATAGTGATATGAACATCATTAATGCAAAATTCAGCCCAACTGCGATAGAAAAAGCATTTATACAACGTTCAGAATTACTTGAAAAAATGACAAGAGACAAAGATAAGAATGTGATATTTGTGACCGCACCAGCAGGTTATGGTAAAACAACATTACTATCTCAATTCAACCATATGACCGATGAAAAAGTAATGTGGTATCATTTAGATGTGTTTGATAATGAAATTGTAACCTTTATGACCTATTTATCAGAAGGTATTGCAAGATGTCTTGGTAAACATCAAGAGGATATTATACCTTTTTTGAACGAAAGGATAAATCAAGGCGATATCAAAGGGCTAGTTGCAGACTTGTTAAATTACTTATCACAAAAGTCTCAGGATCATCTATGTATTATTTTTGATGATTTTCACTATCTTACAGAGGACCTTATTCATGAATGTATAGCTATTTTTATTAAATATATGCCATCTAATATACGCCTTATTATTGCATCAAGGACCCAACCTGCACTTGATTTGGATTTTTTATTTACCAGTCATCGTTTTGCAGAAATCAGTATTGAACAATTGAAGTTTTCTCAAGCAGAAGAAAATACCTTTATTGATAAAATTAAACCTAGCCATCAAGATATATACAATATAGAACTCATTAGGAAGAATAATGGGTGGCCTTTTGGGCTTAATCTCTTACAACATGCAATAAGTGAGAACCTTGTAAGTGGCTATGAGATTCAAGAACTTTACAAAAAATGCTTTGATAATATATTTGAAATGTTTGACGATCAAGAGTTTTTACGTTCTACTTGTCTCTTGGAGATATTAGATGTAGAAGCCTGTAACTATATTATCAATAGAACAGATGCCTATGACACGCTTATGAAAATGTCAAGAAAAGGCCTTTTTATTAGTAAAATTCATTCGGGTGTATTTAAATATCACGACTTGTTTAGAGATTATTTGCAAGAAAAAGTGTCGAATAAGAAAGAAGTTTATGAAAAAATAAGTGCTTACTATATACATAGAAATAATATTCTCGAAGCCATCGATTATTTACTCTTATCAAGGGACTATGATAAGGCAGATGCACTGCTAAAAAAAGACCAGTACATATATGTTTCTATTGCCTATTACTCAAAAATCTACCACTGGGAAAAGAAAATATCCACAAAAACGGCCTATCAATATGGGAGTTTTTCACTCATCAAAGCATTAATAGCCCTTAAGAATCTGGATGTAGAAAGTGGAAGACGCTTTATTGAAAATGCACGTACGCTTTTCTTGAATCAAAAGGAAGACGAAGGCTTATTAAAAGCAGATATTATATGGGTGAAGGTGTTGCGTATGGAATACAAGGCAGATGAAGCTTACGCCCTTGCCAATAGAATCTATAAAAAAATACAAGATCGACCACTAGATGAAAAGATGGATATTTTAAGTGAAAAATTATATATCAGCTCCTTTTTAAGCAGGGTAGATGAAGAATTTATTGTATTAAAAAATGAAATATTAGGGATTGACGAAAATCATATTAAAACTTCTGAGGTGCAGGTATTTGCGCTCTTAGAATATGCGGCTTATTTGATTGGAGAATATCGAACGGCTATGTCCATTCAAGCTAAGTATCGTGATAGAATATCTCCTTTGAATTCAATCATTTATACCATACGCATCTATATGGTTTGGGGACATCTGGAAGAAGGTAAAACCCATGTGTTAAAAGAAATTGACAATGCCAAGCGATTTGGTTTAAATGCCAATTTACCTGAGCTTTATGGTATTTTGGCAGAACTGGAATTTCATCATGGTGAATATGGCCATGCTGAAAAATATTTCAAAAAAACAATGGAGTGTTTTGAAGACAAAAACAATAATTTGTACCATTTAAGTACCTTTACCTATGCAACTATGTTGGCTTTTTTGGGACGTAAGGATGAAGCCTTAGAGATGGTAAGCAATTATTATCCCCGTATACCTAAAGATAACCATTTAGGTTATATGATGGTGGATATGATGTTATCTCAAATGTATTTAATTCTAAAGGATTATGACTTGGCGATTGAGTATGCTAAACGGGCAATGGTGCCTTCAGAAGCATTTGGTACAAAACTCTATGTGGCAACCTTAAGTGCTGTTATTGCAACCGCCTATTTGGCTAAGGGTGATGAAAGAAATGTCCTTAAGTATGCACAAACAACGATGGACTTATCTGAAAGTGGTTATTACATTCAGGACTTTATGACTTTTTATGAATATTACAAGCCTTTGTATCATTTTTGCATACAAAACAACATACACAAAGCTTTTATAGAAGAAATCAAAAATAGAGTAGGTCAAGGGTTAGTTGAGCAAGAAAAAAACGATTCAGAAAAACTATATGTTCGATTTTTTGGTGATAACATTGTAAAGGCAGGCGGAAAGCTTGTTCGTTGGCGAACGGTAAAAGCAAAGCATATCTTTTACTATTTACTTTATCATAATAAAACAGGTGTTACCAAGGACAAGCTTATGGACACATTTTTTGAACATTATGATTTAGACAAAGCCAATGGCAATATAAGGACATCCCTTACCTATATTAGAAAAGCAATGCAAGATGTTGGGTTTGAAGACATCGTATGGCAAGCCAATGGCCGCTATTTTATTAGTGATAAGTTCATTGCGACAGACTTGATGCGTTTTAGCCAATGCCTTGAAAGTATGAAAAACAGAGATGAAGATTTCATTTTATCAGCTAAAGCGTTAAGTGATTTTTATAAAGGTGCTTTTTGTGAAGATATTGATATCTATGAATTTAATCTGGATAAGGAAAAATATTTTACTGCGTTTCAAAATGCAATATTAAAAGCAGTATCATTGCTAGAGGAAAAGAAAGATTATAAAGAAGCCGTTAATTTTATGAATATTCTGATTCAACATCAAAACTATAATGAGAGCTATTACCAGAAAAAGGCAGAGTTGTATCACAAAATGGGTGATCAGGTTATGATGAAAAAAACAGACGAAGAATTATGGCGTATCAAGGAGAAAACAAGTTAGTTTATCATATATTTAGGGAAAACACATTCGATGAATGTGTTTTTTTTGTTAACAATTGGTTGATGAATTGTTAACAAGCTTTGTTGTACCATAAATAATTAGAAAGACAATTAGCAAGAGGAAGGAGGCAATTGGGAACATAGCTTTGGCATAGAACGAATATTATATTAGGAGGCGTAAGAAATGAAAGGATTAAAAAAAGGTGCAAAAAAACTCATTGCAATCATATTATCACTAGCAATTAGTATTCCTGCATTAACAATCAGTGCATCAGCTAAGTCAGACATTGAGAACCATTGGGCAGGTAACACGATTAAAGAATGGATGGAGAAAGGTTTGGCCAGTGGTTATGGGGATGGTTCGTTTAAACCGGACAACAGTATTACGAGAGCTGAATTCATGAACCTTGTTAACAATGCATTTGGCTATTCTGCAGAAGCAGAGATTCAATTTAGTGATGTTACAGAAGGCATATGGTATTATAACGTTATTCAAAAAGCAGTTGCGGCAGGATATCTTGGGGGCTATCCTGATGGTACAATGCAACCGAATAAACTAATTTCAAGACAAGAAGCAGCCATTGTCATAGCAAAAGTTAAGGCATTGACGCCAAATACTGATGCTACTATGAATTTTACAGATTCTAGTGAAATGGCATCATGGAGTAACGGCTATATAGGTGCGGTTATAGAAGCAGGATTAATGGATGGTTATCCGGATGGTAGCTTTAAACCTACGGCGCAAATAAAACGAGCAGAGGCCATAGTTGCTCTTAATCATGCCATGAGAACCCTAATTTATGACAAAGTTGGGACATATGGTCCGGTAACTGGAGCCGAGAGAATTGAAGGCAATGTCCTTGTTAAAGCAGACGGGGTTATACTACAAAACCTAATAATTACAGGAAGCTTGACCATTGATGAAGGGGTTGGACAAGGTGATGTCACTTTGAACAATATTACAGTTAATGGAGAAACCTATATTCGAGGCGGCGGTGAAAACAGTATTCATATTAATGGTGGTCAGTATAATAGGATTATCATTCAAGAAACAGCCGGTGGTGCGGTTCGAATCGTAGCCATAGATGTAGAAGGTGCAGATATTGTAATCGCAGAGGAAGCGGCAGGCGAGACGATTATACTTGAAGGAAAGTTTGATAGTATTCTATTGCAAGCCAATCAAGTAGCGTTACAAACACAAGGAAACACTGAGATAGTATCTATGACCGTATCAGAAAATATAAAAGACAGTACAATTCTTGTTGGCGCAAATACAACAGTTACAAAGCTATCCATTGAGTCACCAATTAAAGTGAGTGGTGATGGTAGAATCATAGCTGTTGATGTAAAAGCAGCGGGTGTTGTATTTGAGAAAGCACCAGTAGAAATCAATGTAACAGAAGGGATTCAATCACCTGTTGTTGAAAACACTTCAAATAATACTGGTGGAAGCAGTGGTGGTAGAAGCAGTGCACCTAGAACACAAACGATAACAGGTGTACTAACAGCCTCAGCAGGAGCACCGGATTTGTCTGTTGCTTCGATTCAATTGAAGCAATCAGGTGTCACTGTAGGATCCGTGATTCATCCGGCAGCAAATGGTACATATAGTATGAGTGGCGTTTTGGCAGGTGCAAATTACACAATCAACGTAAGCTTAGAGGGTTACTATGATTTTACAACGGCAGCATTTGCAGTGACGCAAGGCACCAATATCACAGGTAAGGACCTTCAAGTTGCAAGAAAAGAACCCATTATTACAACGGCTACCCTTGGGGAATATACAGCAATATCAAGAAATACAGCAGGATTAACATTAACAATTGATCTAACCTCCGGCAAAGTTTATGATATGCAAGT
The DNA here is from genome assembly GCF_029210395.1 of Petrocella sp. FN5. Classification (GTDB taxonomy): domain Bacteria; phylum Bacillota; class Clostridia; order Lachnospirales; family Vallitaleaceae; genus Petrocella. The sequence continues at coordinate 4,939 of NZ_JARGDP010000068.1, forward strand.
CGAGAATCTAGGTCATACCTTTGCAGAGGCTTTAACGGTAGAGGATGTAAATAATTGGGCCATTGACACAGGAACAACAGGATTAGTTCTTGATGCTATAAACAGAATCAATGATACCCAAGTGGAAATTAGTTTTACCGGCACAGCATCTGAAACAAGAGCATTTACCATACAGGCATTAGACACAGCAATTACTGGTGATTATGCCTTTGATAGCAATGTTTTACATTTTAGTGTTGTTGATGACGGTTTTATGAATGATGCAACAGGTACAAAGCAAGTTTATTATGCCGTTAATACGGATGTGACAGCCATGAAAGGTGTCGTTGTATTATCTCATGGTCTTGCAGAACATCTTGGCAGATATAATGAAGTAGTAGAGGTTCTTAATACAGCAGGTTATGGTACTTACAGAGTGGATCACAAAGGTCATGGAAGAACAGGTATTCAAAATGGAGATAAAGGGATTGTAGGCGCTTATAGTGAATATTATGAAGACCTAGATTTGATTGTTGATAGGGCAATATCTGAAAACCCAGGCAAGCCTATTTATATGTTAGGACACAGTATGGGTGGCTTAATTGCAGCAATGTATGGTGTGACCTATCCGGATAAACTGGATGGACAAATCTTATCAGGAGCAGCAACAGGCCCTTATTACCTAAATTTCGGAGCTGAAGATGCTTTTTATAGCCAATTTGGTGGAAATGCATTATACATGCTACCAAATAGCTTAACAAGTACTGTAAGTCGATACCCGGCAGTGCAAAACTATTATTTTGTAGATCCGTTAAGATTAACTGAATTTTCGGCACAACTATACTGGCAAACCTTTGCAGGTGGATCGAAATACTTAACAGATCAAATAGATGATGGACAGTACACCTATCCAGCATTGATTATCCATGGTGGCGATGACCGAATTGTTGCCAAAGCTTTTTCTGAAAGCCTATACAACAACATTGATTCAGCAGATAAAGAAATAGTCATCTATGACGGTTTATTTCACGAATCACTCAATGCAAGAAATGAAAAGTCAATTGTCATGAGTGATATTATTGATTGGCTTGATGCAAGAAATCAATCTGTTACTGGAACATTAACAGTCTCAGCAGGCATGCCGGATTTGACAGAGGCCACACTTCAACTAAAAAAAGACAATGTTATCGTTCGTACACCAATTCATCCATTAGCAGATGGAACCTATGATGTCTCAGGAATGACTGTAGGAACAGGATATACAGTAACAGCTTCCTTAGAAGGCTATTATGATTTTACAATAGCCGCATTTGAGATTACGCAAGGGTCCAGTGTTTTAGGTAAGGATATTCAACTAGCAAGAAAAGAACCTATTATTACAACACAAAACTCAACAACCATAACAAAAGCTGTTAGCGGGGCAAGCATTGTCATTGACTTAACCTCAGGAGAAGATCATCCTGCACAGATCATAAACTTAGGTCATACGTTTGCAGAGGATGCAACAGTGACGAACCCAGCTAACTGGACGGTATTGACAGGAACAACAGGATTAACACTTGAGTCTATTACTAGAAATTCAGATACTCAAGTTACACTTTCCTTCACAGGAGATGCGACCAATGCACGCTCTTTTAGTATTCAAGCAGATGCAGGAGCGATAACAGGTCCTTATGCATTTGATAGTAATGTATTATCATTTAGCGTAGTAGAGGACGATTTAATAATCGATGCCACTGGAACTAAAGCAATATATTATGCAAAAAACATTGAAGTTGATGGACCAATGAAGGCAGTCGTAGTAATTGTTCATGGCTTAGCAGAACATCTTGGCAGATATAATGAAACAACTGAAGCCTTAAACACCGCAGGCTATGGCGTATATAGGCTGGATAATAAAGGGCATGGAGAAACCGGTATCGCCAATGGAGACTCAGGGAATGTTGAAGCATTTGCTGAATACTATGAAGACATTGACATAATAGTAGAAATGGCAAAGGCAGATAATCCAGGCAAGCCAGTGTATATGATAGGGCACAGTATGGGTGGCTTGCTTACAGCAGCATACGGCGTAACGTATACAGATAAGCTGGCTGGACAAATCATATCTGGTGGCGCGACTGGACCATATTATATGGCTTTTGGTCTAGATGATGAAGCGTTTTATGCAGCAGTAGGAGGCGCTGAAGCCCTTGTACCAAACAGCTTAACCAGTACTGTGTGTAGATATCCAGCAATACAAGCATATTATTATGTTGATCCATTACGTCTAACATCCTACACAAGAAAACTCCAATGGGAAACTTTTGGAGCGGGATCAAAATATCTGGAAGATCAAATAACAGAAGGTAATTACACATACCCAGTATTTATATTCCATGGTGGCGATGACCGAATTGTTTCCAAAGCATTTTCAGAAAACTTGTATAGTAACATTAGCTCTGTAGATAAAACACTAGAAATATATCAAGGACTTTATCATGAATCGCTCAATGAAAGAAATGAAAAGGCAATCGTCATGAGTGATATTATTGATTGGCTCAATGTAAGAATTGACTAACTTATCAAGAATCAGATAATCTATAAAACCTCCTAGTAAGTTTACTGGGGGGTTTTATACGAGTGTACACAGTTTTATTGGTTATCCTTAAATAGTATTAATAAAGTATAGCCACTTTTCATATAAAAACCTAAAAAATATTGACAGGTCACCCGTGTCATGGTATGATTACACAGATAAAAGAAGAAGAGTATCCACTCTCACCTTAGAACTTCGTGTTACTTTGGTTCATATGAGTTATTAACTTGGCAGCGCCAAGTAGCTTATATATGTGGGTAGATCTAGGTCTAGCTTTTTTTTATGTTTATTCTTGTAAAAAGCAGACTCAAACAAACAGTATACCATATGGAGGTGTCCGACTATTAGCGAACAAATGATTAATGAGCAAATCCGAGACAGAGAAGTACGTGTTATTGATGAAGATGGCGGTCAATTAGGCGTCATGACATCAAGAGAAGCGTTGAACATAGCCAAGGAAAAGAACCTTGACTTGGTAAAAATCGCGCCAAAGGCGAAACCGCCCGTTTGCAAGATTACAGATTACGGCAAATTCAAGTATGAGCAAACGAAAAAGGACAAAGAGGCACGTAAGAAACAAAACATTATAAGTCTTAAGGAGGTGCGACTATCTCCGAATATCGAGCAGCATGATATTAATACAAAGCAGAAAAATGCGATTAAGTTTTTATCAAAAGGTGACAAGTTAAAAGTTGCCGTTCGATTTAGAGGTAGAGAATTAGCACATACAGCTATTGGTAGAGATATCTTATTACAATTTGCAAAAGACTTGGCGGACATAGCGGATATCGAAAAATACCCCAAAATGGAAGGTCGTAGCATGGTTATGTTCATGACCCCCAAAAAAGATGTCAAGTAATTTATAAGGAGGATTAAACAATGCCAAAAATGAAAACACACCGTGGTGCAGCAAAAAGATTTAAAAAGACCGGTACAGGAAAAATCGTGAGACATAAAGCTTATACAAGCCATATTTTAACGAAAAAAAGTCCTAAGAGAAAAAGAAATCTAAGAAAAGCAACCATCATGTCCGCATCAAACGCAAAAGTAATCAAGAAATTATTACCATACTTATAATAGATCGTTAGGAGGTTTAAAACATGGCAAGAATTAAAGGCGCAATGCATACACATAAAAGACATAAAAGAGTATTAAAATTAGCTAAAGGATATAGAGGTGCAAAATCCAAGCAATTTAAAACAGCTAAGCAAGCAGTTATGAAGTCAGGTATGTACGCATACATCGGCAGAAAGCTTAGAAAAAGAGATTTTAGAAAACTATGGATTACAAGAATCAACGCAGCAGCGCGTATGAATGACATTAGCTATTCACAACTTATGCACGGATTAAAAGTTGCCGGCATAGAAGTCAATAGAAAAATGTTGGCAGAAATGGCTGTAAATGATGCACCTGCATTTTCAAAACTTGTAGAAAAAGCAAAAGCAAACGTATAAGTATTATAGATGAAAAGCATAATAAAAACAGCTCTCCTTGAATCGAAATACAATTCAAGTAGAGCTGTTTTATTATGTAAGTATGGATATAGGATTAGGATTTAATAATATAAAACTTGATGAATTTAATGGCTTTTGCAATGGTTTCAATGAAGCCGATAATAGCAATTAATAGGATGATAGCTCTAAATCCAATGATGGAAGTGTAATTAAGATAGAGCGTTGCATCAAACACCATTCGTAAGAGTAAACCGGCACTTAAAACTTCAATCAATAAATCATAGAGAACCATTCTTTTTGTTTGAGTGCCATATAATAGATTGAAGATATGATAGATGATTTCTCCAAACCATAGTAGACTTAGTGGTATTAAATAAATCTTGAACAAATCAATATTGAGATTATGGCCTAACAAACCGGATATACCAAAAGCATTCTCGGCAATTGTGGGCAAGAAGGGCATGGTATTGATAATTACAATGAAGATAAGGATAAAGAAAATGGAGATACCACTTTCGATTTTAGATTCCCCTTCAGGCCCAATATGGATATCAGCCAGTTCTTTAGGGGTCCAGTCATCTTCTAGATCAATATCATAATCCTTATTTAAACGCGTTAGTATAATGAAACCAAGTGCCACCCAACCTATGGCACTTAAACTGGCCCCTAAGATCTGTGCAAGGGTTTGAGCAATCATTACTATGATTCTATTGGGTGTTACTTCCCCTTCAAATAAGCCAATAAGAAAAATGATTGTAAAAGCAATACTTAGGGCAAAGACAATGATTTTACTGATAAAGAAAAATAAGTCTGTATAACCGCTGCTGATGACAAGGTTATTTTCTTTGTAACGATTGGCCACTTGACGCGGCGTACCATAAGCGGTAATGGCGGCCTCTAATTCTTTCTGAGTTGGATTCTCACCATAAGTTGCTTCAATCTCATCAAGAAGGGAAGCATAAAGCTCTTTTTTTATGTCTTTACGGCTATTGTAAGGCAAGTATTTGCCGATTGCGTAGATGTATTGTTCTATAATTTTCATAATCAGACCTCCTCTAACATAGTGTTAATAATCTTATTTGTTTCTTGCCAATGAGCGGTTAAGTCACTTAGGACTTCAAGCCCTAGTTGGCTGATTTGATAATACTTTCTTGGTCGTGATTCCGTCGTATCCCAGCTGCTGCTAAGTAATGCTTGTTTTTCAAGTCTTCTAAGAAGTGGGTATAAAGTGTTCTGCTCGATGTCAATACCGAGGCCTTGTAATGCTTGCACTAAGGCGTAACCATATGTAGATTCTTTTGTATTTAGAAGGACACTTAACACCAATGTACCTCTTTTTAGTTCCCCAACGAGATTCGAAACAATAACGTCTTTTTGACTCATACAATCACCAACTTTCTTACTGTTAATATAATTATACTGTACAACACACACTATTGTCAAGAAAAAATACAGTACATAGTTTAAGATATACTGTATTTCAAAGCATTTATGTTTATTAGTTGAAAGGATAAGGCTACTAGGATCTTTCAATAAGGAGAGGGTTTAATGTAATCGCATTTTTTGAGGTTATTCTTCTACTTACTAATTCCATTAAGAGTTTAATAGAATGAGTAGACATCTCATGTATAGGGTGTCGGATACTTGAAAAACGGTAGCTTTTTGCAAGTATGGTATCATCAAAACCAATTAAATGGTAATGTACATTAAGTATGAGATGGTACTTTGATGCCATCGTAATAAATTGTATAGCGATAATATCATTGCCACATAGCACACCAACATTTGAGTGCCCTTTGTCTTTATTTTCTATTAAAGACGGAATGAAAATGGTATCAAGATGATCTTTGATATAAGTGTGGATTACTTTTTCTAATTGGATTGAGTTATTTGTTTCAGTTGGGTGGTGCAGATAATTGGACTCAATAAAATTCAAACCGTTTGCATATAACTCATTTTTATAGCCTTCTAACTTTAAATCTTTTCCATAGGGTCCTTGACCAATATATAAAAAATGTTGCACACCTTTACGAATGAAATAATCCGCGGCTAAAGCCCCACCTTTTTCATGGGATATAGAAATAGAATTAAAGTTAGAATGGACATGGGTAATAATCACTGTTGGAATTTTATACTTGTCGAGTATTTCTAAGTTCTCATCAGATTCGGGTACAATAATAACACCATCCACTTGACGTGCAATAAAATTCTTAAGATTATTTTGCTCAATTAAGATATTGTTTTCGCAGTTATGCAAGATAATGTTATACCCAATTGAACGTGCTTCATACTCAATGGATTCAATTAAGTCCATAAAATATGGGTTAGATATTGAAGTCACACTTACACCAATTAAAAATGAGTTCTGATTTTTTAAGGTTTGAGCGGCTCGATTTGGTTGGAAACCAACAGACTCAATGACTTGCAATACTCTTTTACGTAATTCTGGATTAACATTCGTATTACCATTGATCACCCGAGATACTGTTGGCTGTGAAACATTAGCAAGTTTTGCAATTTCTTTCATATTATAATTCATATTACCACCTTGAATAGCTATTCTTAAAATTAGTTTAACATAGTCTATTGAAAAATAAAAGACATAAAAAATAATAACCCTATAATGGGCAACTATTGACAAAAAGATTATGTGAAGATATAATTAAGAACCAGATAGAATACGTATTCATAATAAAAATGTAATAGGTCATTCTTTGTATTGCAATTAAAAGTAAAAATAAAAATGAAAGGATCGATGCTTTCTTTATAAGAGCATCTTACAGATATAATGGAAATAAGAAAAAAGAAAATGAATAAACATAAAGAAAATGAGAATAATTGTCCCTATGATGCGACATATCATTTTAAACCTAATAGGGGTTGGATGAATGACCCTAATGGATTAATATATGTTGATGGCTATTATCATATGTTTTTCCAACATGACCAAATAGATCATGTATTTAAAGGCATGTCCTGGGGACATGCAGTTACGAAAGATTTTATTCATTGGGAGGAACTGGAGGTGGCAATTAAGCCGGATGAATTAGGTGTGATCTATTCAGGATGTACGATTATAGATCGGCACAATCACTCTGGATTGGGAAAGGACTCAATTCTTGCCTTCTATACGTCTACATTGCCGAGACAGCAACAAAGCATGGCTTATAGTCTTGATAATGGAAAAACATTTACTAAGTATCAAGACAACCCTATCATTTCCAATCATCCGTTATCAAATATACCGGATGATTTCAGAGATCCAAAAGTGATTTGGCATGAAAACACAAAAAAATGGATCATGCTTATTGCTGCATTTAATCGCGTATATTTTTGGACTTCTAGGGATTTAATTCATTGGAAGAAAGAACATGAGTTTTATGATGAAATGAATAAAGACATCGGTGTTTTTGAGTGTCCGGATTTATTTGAATTGCCAATACATGGTAATAATACCAATGGCAACAAATGGGTGCTTTTGCTTAGCAGTAATATGGGTGGAATAAATGGAGAAACCTGTACTCGCTATTATACTGGTGACTTACAGATTGATGCGCTTGGCTACATCTCATTTATAAGAGATGATCAGTCTTTTAGAATAATGGATTTTGGTAAAGACAACTATGCATCCATAACATGGTCTAATGTTTTAGACAGAACTGTACTGATTGGCTGGATGAACAATTGGGAGTACGCATTTCAATTACCAACAAAAAAATGGAAAGGTATGATGACCCTGCCAAGAGAACTAAGTATTCAATCTTTTTCAGGGGATTTAAAACTAGTCTCAAAACCAGTTGCCGAGATTGAAGTTTTTTTTGAAAATGGTGAATATGTTATGTCAGATTTAGTATTCCCAATTACACCTTATACAAATATAAGTTTATATGGTGGTGATGAAATGAATGTAGCTAAAGCACATATCAGGACACTGGACATGACAATATAGCCTGACTACGTATGCCTGAGTAAAAAATACGTAAACTTGATGAAAAATATAATTGACAGCATAAACAAATTAGATTATAATTAAAACATCAAGAATACGTATTCACAACAAAAGGGAGCTATTGTTGAAATGTAACCAAAGTAAAAGTGACAAAACTAAGAAAACTTAATTTTGACATTTTGCAAACAATGAAGAATGAGATTTATATTTGAGGAGGAAAAAAATGAAGGCATTTAGTAAAATGGTAGCAGTGCTCTTAGTGCTTGTATTATTAGCATCGATGATGGGGTGTGGTCAAGAGGAAAACATAAATGCAGATGAAAGTGGTAACGGGGAAGTAGCAGGAGATGAAGCGGCAGAAACATCAGATGCGGATGAAATGATTGAAATATCATTTTTAAACAGTAAAAATGATATTAATGATCAAATTATTAGTGCAACCGAGAAATTCAAAGAAAAACATCCCAACATAAGCATCAATGTTCTATCAACAGATCAATCACCGGTTGAAAGAGCTTCAACCTTATATGCATCAGGAACACCGGCAACACTTGTAATGTTAGATTCAGGCGATATTAAAAGATTTTCCGATAAAGCATTGGATTTATCTGGAGAAAAATGGGTTCAAGACCTAGCCCAAGAATCACTTATTGACGGTAAAGTTTTAGGATTTCCTTTTGCTGTAGAAGGTTATGGTTTGATCTACAATCAAGAAGTATTGGACAAAGCGGTTGGGGGGACTTTTGATCCAAGTACAATTAATACTCAAGATGCATTAGAAGACTTGTTAAAAAAAATCCAAGCTACAGGTGTTGAGGCATTGGCAATTGGAAGTATGAACTGGTCTTTGGGGAATCACTTTCTAGCCATTGCATATGCGACTCAAGAAGGCAAAGAAGTTGATGAAGTGCTAAGAGAATTAAAAGCAGGGGAAGCAAAATTTGCTGACAATGTGGCTTATCAAGGTTTGATGGACACTTTTGATATTATGAAAAAT
>NZ_JARGDP010000069.1 GCF_029210395.1 Petrocella sp. FN5
TTAAGGAAAACATACTATGAAAGCAGGAGATACGTTGTTAATGTGGCATAAGAAACTATTAATAAGAAACTATTAATAAAAAACAGAATAACTGTTCAATGAAAAGGAGATAATTATGGAAAAAAATTTAAAAAATACAGATACAATGGGCAAGCGCAAAGATAAACGTGATGTCGCTTATGAAGGAGAAGAAGGTACAACAGGTTTAGAAGGAAGAGATAAGGAGAAAGTTACGGAAAGTGATTTTGAAAATTATACAGACAGTAATACGGATACAATGGGCAAACGCGAGGGTAACCGTGATACAGTCGATTATGAAGGAGAAGAAGGCACAAGAGGCTTGAAAGGAAGAGATAAGGAGAGAGTTACGGAAAGTAAGTTTGAAAACTATACTGATAGCAATACAGATACAATGGATAAGCGTAAAGACAAGCATGATGCCTTTGATGTGGAAGGAGAAGAAGGCACAACTGACGTGCAAAGAAAGGATAAGTAGTAAAGTCCAGTCTATGTGTAAAAAAGAAAATGAGTTATCGTGTTATGGATACCAAATCTAAGGTGATGCAAATGAAGTGGGTACAGGTGCGATAGTAACTAATGGTGGCAAAATTTTGTAACGATAGCTAGTAGATGAAAATTGAACTAAATTTTAAAGGTTTTTCAGCATTGTATGATGCTCATAAAATTGTGTGAGCGTTCAGTGTCAGGAAACCTTTATTTTCTTGTATTTCATTATGGTGTGCGTGGAAGCTTTATCTCGAATTCAGTACCCGTTTCCTCTTTGTTCATAAGCGTAATTTCACCCAGATGTTTATGTATAATCGATTGAACTAAAGTCAACCCAATACCAATGCCATTGTGTCCTGTACGGGATGGATCAACTCTGTAGAAGCGTTCGAATATAAAAGGCGCATCTTTCTCTTGTATACCTTGACCGTTATCCTTAAATTGAATAAGATAGTCATCTGAAGCAGTGTTGTTTAGTATAATTTTGACCTGTGTGCCATCACCTGCATATTTGATTGAATTTGAAATGAGATTTATAAAAATCTGCTTGATTTTATCCGGATCAGCATAAAAATTTTCATAAAGCTTAGGATTGTAATGCTCTCCAAATAGTATGTCTATTGTCATATGGTGTTCGATTAACTGGGCTTCAAAGTTCTTTGCAACGAAAGAAATGAGCTGATAAAGATTGAAGTAATCTAAGTTCAATTCGGTATTACTATTTTCTAATAAAGAAAGCGTTTCTATATCACCAATTAGAATTTTGATTCGAATTATTTCTTCGAAACAGCTACGAATGCGTTCAGTATTCACTGGAAATATTCCGTCAATCATGGGTTTTGTTAAAATTGTTTGGCAGTTCAGAAGTTCTGGTATCATGTATTTTATTTAGATAGCGGATGACGGTCTCAATTGGTTTTGTTACACTGTTTGCCATAATCATGCCTATAATAACAGCAAAAATTATTGAAAAGAATCCCACATACAAAAGAACGCGATTTATTGATGTGAGAAAATACAGCTCTTCTTCATTAAAATAGAACGGGCCTAAATAGCCTACATTAAAAGTGCCAACAGTAGCATTGTCAATAATGATATCAAATGAATCCTCGGTGTAATTACCTTCCCAGCCGCTATAGTGATTAAACATATTTTCTTTTACATTAGCAATCATAGCTTCACATAAACCTGCATTGTGTTCCATGGCAGACCATTGAAGTAATGCGTCGGCATTGTTAACAGAAATAATCAAACCTTTTTCAATTGCTTTAACACCTATATGTTCAAGAACGTCAATATTAAAGCCATTATTTTGGATATATGAATGACGAATATTATTTCTAATATCAGAAACACGTTGTTCATGTTCTTCGATTATATAATTTTCAAAGCTTTTCCGTACACTAAAGTTAGTGAGTAAGCTAATAATTCCAATAATAATCATAGCTAATAGGGCATAAGAAAGAATAAGCTTATAACGCAATTTTAGATTCATTTATTCACAACTTTCTTGATCACAGTATTGATAACCAATGCCTCTGATGGTTTTTATGTGGTCGTATGATGTATAGTTTGCAATTTTACTTCTTATATTTTTAATATGTGAATCAATACTTCTGTTATAACCTTCATAGTATTTTGTGAAGGCTATGGTTGCGAGTTCATCTCTTGTAAATACTTTAGCAGGTCTTCCCAGTAAGATTGTGAATAGTTGATATTCTGTTACGGTTAATAATAGATTTTGATTATTGAATAACACGGTATAATCAATATCATTAATTTTAAAAGGTCCGGTTGTTAGTGATTCTGAGCTATTAATTAAATCAGATCTTCTGAACAATGCCTTGATGCGTGCGATGAGTTGTCTTGGGCTAAAGGGTTTGGTGATATAATCATCAGCACCCATATGTCAATACCGAATAAAAATATCGACTTTACATACCCTACAGGGGTATGGTATATTAGACAAAAGGAGGTGTTATTATGGAACAGTCCCACACCAATCAAAAGGTACCAACAGAAAAATCAATAAAAAATCAAAAGTCAGTTATGGATAGACTAAGTAAAATAGAAGGCCAGATTCGTGGCATTAAAAATATGATTGAGCAAGAAGCATATTGCGATGATATTATTAATCAGATAGAGGCTTCACGATCTGCACTTCATTCCGTTCAAGTGATTCTATTGGAGAGCCACATTAAAAATTGTGTTGTAGAACAATTGCAACAAGGTGATACCGACGTTATAGATGAAATACTAAAGACGGTCAAAAAACTGACTAAGTAATAAACAATTAGAGATGATAGTAGCTTAGACAAAATACGAAAGGAGCCTAAAAATGTCAAAAACGAATAGCATCAAGCAAGTTGTATTAAAAGTGGATGGAATGTCCTGTAGTAGTTGCTCAAACAGTATAGAAAAAAAATTAAATGCTTTAAAAGGCATAGTTAGTGCGAATATAAACATTGCTACCGAAAAAGGTCATGTTGAATATGATGATAACATAGTTGATGTCAAAACAATCTTATCAACAGTAGATGATTTGGGATATAAAGCATTACTAGATGAGGAAAAAAACACCCAAAAAATAACGTTAAGAGTAAAAGGTATGAGTTGTACAGCTTGTGCAAGTAGTATAGAAAAATCATTATTCATAGTGGATGGCGTTGTAAGTGCAAATGTAAACTTTGCAGTTGAGAAGGTAACAATAGAATATGAACCAATAAAAGTAAGGCTTATGGATCTTCAGAAGAAAGTGTCTACACTGGGGTATGAACTTGACTTAGATGAAGATGAAAATGATGGTATAGATGAAGACGAAAGAAAAATGGATCAAGCAAAAAAAACAATGATTATTTCAAGTGCTTTTACCGGTGCTATTATGGGACTTATGATAATTCATATGTTTGTATATCCTATTCCGGGGTATTTGTTAATTGTCGCTATTTTAGGACTTCCAATTATTTTTGGAACAGGTTTACACGTTCATGTCGGAAGCTGGAAGGCACTAAAAAATAAAAGTCCGAATATGGATGTTTTAGTAACATTAGGTTCACTTCCACCGTATCTGATAGGTTTGCTTGGACTGTTTTTTCCGATACAAGCGTTTATTGAAATGGCAACAACTATTATGACTTTCCATTTAGTAGGGAAATATTTAGAGGCACGTGCAAAAGGTAGAGCGTCTCAAGCTATAAAAAAATTACTGCAAATGGGTGCAAAGACTGCAAAAATCATTGTTGATGGTGAAGAAATAGAAATACCCACTAAAGATTTGCAAGTAGGAGATCTTATGGTGATACGACCCGGTGAGAAGGTTCCTACGGATGGTATTGTTGTTGAGGGTCATGGTTTGCTGGATGAATCAATGGCTACAGGAGAATCCATGCCTGTAAAACGTCAAAAAAATGATGAAGTCATAGGAGCCACAATAAGCAAGCAAGGCTTATTAAAAGTGGAAGTAACTAAAGTGGGAAAAGATACATTTCTGTCTCAAGTTGTGAAAATGATGGAGGAATGTCAAGGATCAAAAGTTCCGATTCAAGAATTTGCAGATCGTATTACAGGCTATTTTGTTCCGGCAATTATCGTCATTACTTTTGGTACTTTTACTTCATTTAACCTCTTCCCTGAGTTTCACTTAGGTATCATTAATTGGGGTGCATCATTCCTGCCATGGGTTAATCCTGACCTTTCACCACTCACTTTGGCATTTATAACATCGACGGCTGTATTGGTAATCTCTTGCCCTTGTGCATTAGGACTGGGCACACCTACGGCATTAATGGTAGGAAGCGGAATGGGTGCAGAAAATGGCATACTCATTAGAAATGGTGAAGCCATTCAAACATTTAAAGAAATAAAAGCCATAGCCTTTGATAAGACTGGAACGCTCACAAAAGGAAAACCTGAAGTAACAGACCTGATTACTGTAAATGACGTTGATGAAAAAGAATTTCTTTATTATGCAGGTACTATAGAGAATGGTTCTGAGCATCCATTGGCCCATGCGATCGTTGAAAAAGCAAAGAATGAAAAAATCAAATTAGGTGATGTCATTGATTTTAATGCAATAACGGGTATGGGTGTAAGAGGGACGATTGATGGAGAAATCATACTTGTAGGCAACAGAAAATTGATGTCTGAGAACAACATATCTTATGAAAAATATGAACAAGCATTAATAAGATTGGAAGAAGAAGCAAAAACGGCTATGTTGCTTGCAAAAGGGAATCAACTATTGGGTATTATAGCGGTAGCAGATCCAATAAAGGAAGACTCGGCAGAGGCTATAAAAGCTCTAGAAGCTATGGGTATCAAGACGGCTATGATTACAGGAGATAACAAAAGAACAGCAGCAGCAATCGGGAAAAAGCTGGGAATCAGCCAAGTTATTGCAGAGGTTTTACCGGATGGTAAGGTTGAAGAAGTCATAAAATTGCAAAAGCTGTATAAAACAGTAGCAATGGTAGGAGATGGTATTAATGATGCACCGGCCCTCAAACAGGCTAACGTTGGTATAGCCATTGGGACCGGAACAGATATTGCCATTGAAGCTGCAGACGTCACTTTGGTTCGAGGAGAACTTAGCGGTATAATATCAGCAATCAAACTTTCCAGAGCGATCTTTACAAAAATCAAGCAAAACTATTTCTGGGCATGGTTTTATAATGCGTTGTTTATTCCTATAGCCGCGCTAGGATTATTACATCCAATGCTAGGCGCTGCTGCCATGGCTGTAAGTTCATTGAATGTGGTCTACAACTCTTTAAGACTTAGAAAAGTAGATATTAGCCCAGGTTATGTAGCATAATTAAAAGTAATCAATAGTTTTGCAAAGTCACTATATTTGAAACCATGATTGTACTCAATCGAGGGAAAGGAAGTTGATAAATGAATAAACAATTCATAAGAGATCTATTAATCCAAACATTCATAGTAGCCGTAGTTGCCTTTATAATACAATTGATTTGGGAATATAGTCAATGCGGGACTTTTTATATTATGGATGATCTTACTGGCCATACAAGACTCATGATCAGTGCTACAGTTGGAGATATGAATATGAGTATCGTATTGCTTTGGATGCTGATGTTTATAAACAAGAATGTAAGTTGGTTAAAAGGTAAATGGCATAGACATGACTATGTTATTATGGTTTTTTTCGCATTATTTTTAAGCTTTTATTTTGAGATTCATGCATTACATACAGGTCGTTGGGGTTATAATCCAGATATCATGCCAATAATATCTGGGACGCCTATCGGATGGTTGCCTGTTATCCAGCTACTTATTCTTTTCCCTATTATTTTCATGATAAGCCGTAAGCTTTATGTTCAGCTTTTAAATAAGCTAAAGTCTAAATAGTGCCCTAGGTCAGACGTGATAGCTAATAGCGTGTTATAAAGGCATAGTGAATAATAAAATCTATTTACCGTTTGAGATTTTCCTTGATATTATGTTATACTAAAAACATGAGTAACCATATCAAAGTCAATAGAGGAGGGTGATAATGAACATGAATAAGAAGCTAATTGTAACCGTGATTTTAACAATTACACTATTATTCAGCACGATGAGCACAGCATTTGGAGACACTTATACTGACATTGACAACAACCCACATCAAGATGCAATTCTTGAAATGTCAAGACTGGGTATACTAGCAGGTGTGGGCAACGACTTGTTCGCGCCAACTGCGGAACTTAACAGGGCAGCAGCAGCCAAAGTGGCTGGATATTTGCTCGGATTCACTGAAGAAGATGCCAGTGTCGCTGCACAAACGGAAGCAATGTTTAAAGATATTGAAGGTACTCAACACGCGTGGGCATTAGGTTGGATTAATTTAATGACAGAGGAAGGCATATTGCGCGGCGTTGGAGATGGCCTGTATGCACCGGGAGATCCGTTACAGAAGGTACATTGGGTTACGATTTTGACAAGGATATTACAGCACGAGCAAGATAATATGGTTTGGCCAGACGATTATGACAATATGGCAAACAGCCTCAGTCTAGACAGAGGTCTATATTATGTTGGTTCAAGCATTATGAATCGTTCGGAGATGGCGCGTATGACGACCACTGCACTGTATAACGTAGAGCGCCCTGATGGACAAAAAATAATAGACGTTGTCACATTTGAAGAAGCACCTCTAGACAACTGGCATGTTAATGAGCAAATAGAGCCCAATATTTACGATAACGCAGAGATTTCTGTTCAAGTAAGTAAGGCAATAGTACCAACCGGAGGTGGTCAAACCATCACGATTACGGTAGCAGCGACCTACGGTGCCAACAGCTTGCCAGCAGCCAATACGAATATAGAGTTTTTTGCTAATGCCGGACCGCACGACAGAAGGAGCCGCTTATCTGCACCAAGCGTAATCACGGATGCGAATGGCATAGCAAGCGTTACATATACCACCTTATCAGATGATGATAACCTTTTGATTGAGTTTTTGGCTAATATTCATACAAATAATGACTGGGTCGATAAACGTGCTTATGCCTTAGTATCAAACTCAGCCGCTTATATCAGTGGGCGTGTCATTAACCCATTTAATGGAAGTATAGTACCGGATATAGAAATGGGTATAGATGCCGAGGGACTTCCACACACACCGGTTCCAGTAGATGAGCAGGGCTACTACGGCACACCTGTTAATGTAGGTACATACTATATTAATTTTAACTTAAAGAGTGGCACCACTTCGCCATACCCTGGTGAATACAGAGGATCACACTTTAGTATAAATAATAAGGGTGATATCTGGTTCTCAATGCAACAAACCCTTGTTGCGGGTAATAGTTACACATTGCCATCTGAACTCGGCGTCATTACCGGTACGAGTGGGCTTGCTCCGGGAACTGATATCTATATTACAGCAAAAGGCACGAACAATACGCACATAGCTACTATTGGAGCCAACGGACGATTCTTGATTACCTTGGCACCAGGAATATATGAAATAAATAATCGTGTAGGGACGACTCTAAAAGCAAACATAAGTATTCAAAAAGGAAGTGTTACTGACGTAGGTGGTATTTAAGACCAAGAAGCTCAAGCCGAAGGCTTGAGCTTCTTCATTAAAAAGTCGCAGCTAGAGCTTTCTATGAGCTTGCAAGTAAAAGTTGGTGTTAAGATTTATATTGACGAATAGCGTTTTATTGTTTATAATTTTTTAAAAGCAAGTATTATTGGTTAAAGTGTAAAAACGATATAGTTGAACTTTTATATAGAATATATAGTTATGAGTGTATCAACTTATAAGGATAAAATGAGCAGGCGATGAACCTATAAAAGTTCATGGGGCCAGGTTGCCAATAGGTGACAGCAGATTAAGGTATAAACACATCTGTGGGACAGTAATGTTCTATGTATGTGTTTTTCTGTATTTTAGAAGGAGGGCAGCATTATGCACAATCAAGATATAATGAATGACACACGAAGTAACGAAGCAAAAAAGGTAACATGGGTTGGTTTTTTAGTTAATACGGTACTAACAATTACAAAAATAGCTGCAGGTATAATTGGGAATAGTTCTGCCATGATTGCAGATGGAATTCATTCACTATCTGATTTTTTTACAGATATTGTTGTATTAGTTGGGTTCAAATTTACAGAAAAACCTGAAGATGAAGGGCATAGTTACGGACACGGAAAATATGAAACCTTTTCAACAGTTATTATCGGGCTAGCATTATTTCTTGCAGGCTTTGGTATTTTTCAAAACGGTGTTATGAACGTTTACGGCGTTGTTACGAAAAATGAAACCATAGCCAGACCGGGAATAATTGCCGTTTTAGCAGCGGTAGTCTCAGTCCTAACAAAAGAAGTATTATATCGCTATACAAAAAAAGTAGGAGAAAAAATTAAGTCTCCGGCGGTGATTGCAAACGGATGGCACCATAGATCAGATGCATTTTCTTCTATGGGAACACTTTTTGGAATAAGTTGTGCTTTTTTCTTGGGGGAAAAATGGACAATACTTGACCCTATTACAGCCATATCAGTAAGTATATTTATAATTATTGTTGCCTTTAAGATTATGGCACCGGCAGTTAATGAATTATTAGAAGCATCTCTTAATGAAGATGAGATTCGATATATAGCAAATTTGTTAGATGAATCAATTGAAGTTCAGAACTATCATCGTATGCGGACAAGGCGTATAGGAGATAGGGTTGCTATTGAAGCACATTTACAATTCGATAAATCCATATCATTATATGATGCACATGCAATTTCTGACTCATTGGAGCAAAGATTGAGATATTATTTCGGTAGAGGAAGTATTATTACATTTCATTTGGAACCCAATAAGGAATAAGATAACGAAAAGAATATGATCCGACTGACAAATCAATAGATATAAAATCCATTTAACGAGTTAACTTTTTTGCTTTTGCTAAATCAGAGTAGGAGCTATGCCTTGAAATATTGATAATAATTATCAATAGTATTGACAAATACAGAAATATGATTTATGATATGCTTGATAATTAAATTAAGGTTAACCATAAAAAAAGGAGCTTTCAAAATGAACAGAGGCGAAGAAGATTATATAAAAGCAATTTATGAAATTGAAAGTCGACAGCAAAGTCATGATGTGATTTCTAATCTTCATTTGATGCAGTATTTTTCTCATACAGCACAAACCGTTAATGAGATGATCAAAAAACTATCTAAGAAAAAGTTAGTCGAATATATACCTTATAAAGGATCGACCTTAACAGAGGATGGAAGAAACAGTGCTATCCGGTTAACGCGCGTACATAGAATATGGGAAACATTTTTAGTTGAAAAACTGGGTTATTCATGGGAGGAAGTCCATGATGAGGCAGAAAGACTTGAGCATATTACAACTAAAAAAATGGAAGAAAGGCTATTTATTTTTTTGGGTGAACCGGAAACCTGTCCACATGGCAATAAAATACCAAGTGTTGAGTACCATAAGGAAATCAAAGAAATAAAAAAAAATACACTCATTGATGCTATTGAAAAAAAAGAATATCGCCTTGAGAGTGTAGTCGATGACAAAGAGATATTAACTTACTTAAATCATTTAGATGTTAAAATAGGACAACTTTTTTCAGTATCTAGGATAGACCCGGTCAATGAATTGATTGAATTGTCTATGAACAATCAGACAATTGTAATTGGTTATAAAGTTGCCAAATGTTTGTTTGTAAATGCATGTTAAGAATCAATGAATTCATAATAGAATTTATAATTTATGAAAGGTGTAAAGGTGAAAATTATGAAAATTATGTCAAAAAAATACTTAAAAATTACAGGTGTATTATTATCTGTTATGATGATTTCTATGATAGCTGGTTGTACAAAAGAGCAAGTTGAAGATGATGGGAGAATCAAAGTCGTGGCAACCACAACGATGTTAGCAGACCTAACAAGAGTTATAGGAGGGGATCTTGTACAGGTTAATGGATTAATGGGACCAGGCATAGACCCTCATCTATACAAAGCGAGTGCAGGCGATGTCAATGTTATTCAAGAAGCGGAATTAGTGGTTTATAATGGTTTGGATCTAGAAAGCAAACTGGGAGAAATATTTGCCCGTCTAGAGAATGAAGAAAAAGTCGTTGTCATGATCACAGAGGGTATATCCGATGCCGATCTGATAATGGACGAAGAAACAAGGGGCTATGACCCACATGTCTGGTTTGATGTGAATTTGTGGAAAATGGCATCTACGAATCTGTTAGAGGGCCTTGTTAAAGCAGATCCCATGAACAAAGATGTATACACCAATAACCATGAAGCTTACGTGAAGGAACTTGAAAAACTGGATGGTTATGTGAAGGGGAAAGTTGAATTGATTCCTGAAAGCTCTCGAATCATCATTACGGCCCACGATGCATTTCAGTATTTTGGTAAAGCATATGGCATGGAAGTTTTAGGCTTACAAGGTATATCGACAGAGTCAGAGGCCGGGACGGGTGATGTAAAAAGTTTAGCTGATTACATTGTTGAAAAACAAATCAAAGCAATCTTTGTAGAGTCAAGTGTACCAATGAGAAATATCGAAGCTTTACAAGAAGCTGTTAAGGCGCAAGGCTTTGAAGTTGAAATAGGTGGAGAGCTTTACTCAGATTCTTTGGGCAGTGCTGGCACGGATGCTGAAACTTATATTGGAACAATAAGAAGCAATGTAGAAACAATTGTTAATGCGTTGAAATAGAATGTAGAAAAATGTTGGGAGGGATTGGCTTGTCAAATGAAACCAGATTTGTAGTAGATGTAGAAGATATGACAGTAGCCTATCATATTAAACCGGTTTTGTGGGATGTGGACCTAAAAGTACCAAAAGGCGTATTAATGGCAATTGTCGGACCAAATGGTGCAGGTAAATCCACATTACTCAAGGCCATGTTAAATCTTATTAAACCCATTTCGGGGCGTGTTCTTTTTAATGGTGAAAGTTATGAAGATCAAAGAAAGCACATTGGTTATGTACCACAAAGAGGTAGTGTTGACTGGGATTTTCCGACGACAGTGCTTGACGTGGTTTTAATGGGCAGATATGGCCATATAGGTTGGATTAAAAGGTCTAGTTCTAAAGATAAAGAACTTGCAATGATTGCACTAAAAAAAGTGGCTATGGAGGATTTTTACAATCGTCAAATCAGTCAATTAAGCGGTGGTCAACAACAACGGGTTTTTCTGGCGAGAGCACTTGTTCAAGATGCAGATATCTATTTTATGGATGAACCTTTTCAGGGGGTAGATGCCAAGACGGAGAAAGCGGTTATTGAGATTCTCAAGGATCTTAGAAAACATGGAAAAACGGTTGTGGTTGTGCATCATGACCTGCAAACTGTGAAGGATTATTTTGATTGGGTAACACTCATTAATACGCAATTAATAGCAAGCGGTCCTGTGGATGAGGTATTTACAGAAGATAATCTAAGAAAAGCATATCGTAGCACAGGAAAAATATTGAAAGGCTAGGTGGGCATGTGAATATATTTGAGCTACTTGCCAATGATTACACCTTACGCGTCGTATCACTTGGTTCAGCAATGCTTGGTTTTGTCAGTGGCATTGTAGGGAGTTTTGCAGTGCTTAAGAAGCAAGGGCTACTTGGGGACGCTGTTTCCCATGCATCCCTTCCTGGCATTGCAATTATGTTTATACTTATTCAGACAAAAAGTACAGAGATTTTTATGTTAGGAGCCCTGATTGCCGGACTTCTGGCTACAGCGCTCATTAATGTGATTGTAAAATATTCAAGAATTAAGATGGACAGCGCTATGGCTTTAATATTATCTGTTTTTTTTGGATTCGGATTGGTTCTTTTAACCTATATTCAAAAAATACCAAATGCAAATCAAGCGGGTCTCGAGAAATTCATATTCGGTCAAGCATCGACTTTATTAAGAAGAGATATCTATCTAATTCTAGTGATTAGTATCCTTTTGATTTCATTGATTGTTATCTTTTGGAAAGAGTTCAAAATAGTGACTTTTGATGCTGACTTCGCAGATAGTATTGGTATATCGAGTAAAAAAATATCCTATATACTTTCAAGTATGATTGTCTTATCCATTATAATAGGTCTTCAAAGTGTTGGGGTTATACTTATGAGTGCTCTGCTTGTCGCACCTGGTGTGGCAGCCAGACAATGGACAAATAAACTTTCTGTGATGGTTATATTGGCAGGGTCTTTTGGTGCTGTTAGTGGACTTGTTGGAACGTTAATTAGTTCTTCAATGCAGAAGATGCCAACGGGTCCTAGTATCGTTTTAGTCATTAGTCTTATCGTATTTATCAGTATTACAATGTCACCCAATAGAGGTATTTTATGGAGATATGTGCGTCAAATAAAGCATCAGTCAGACATTAATGAAGATCAGGTTTTATTGAACCTATATGATTTGGCTATGAACCACAAAAACCTATATCACAGTCATGACATTACAGCCATAAAACCGATGAAAACACAAGGTGGTAAAAAATTAAAGCACTTGAAAAACATTTTAGGTAACTTGCAAGACAAGGGTTTGGTTAAGGAAGAACAGATTGAAGCATGGGCCATCACAGAGGATGGGCTAAGTTATATTATGAAACATCCAATGAGAAAGGAGGAGAACGATGTCACCTCAAATTGAAATTCAAATCATTGCTGTAATTGTTGCCATAGCATGTAGTATACCCGGTGTCTTTTTGGTACTTCGTAAAATGGCGATGATGTCAGACGCGATTACACATACCATTCTTCTTGGAATTATCATTGGCTTTTTTATTGTCCATAATTTAAATTCACCATTTTTAATTATAGGTGCAACTTTAATGGGTCTATTTACAGTGTATATGGTTGAACTATTGACACGAACCAGACTTGTATCGGAGGATTCAGCAATTGGTATTGTTTTCCCTTTTTTATTTAGTATTGCAATCATATTGATTACGCGATATGCCGGGAATGTCCATATAGATATAGATTCTGTTTTACTTGGTGAATTAGCATTTGCACCATTCAATAGATTGAGAATTTTTGGCGTGGATATAGGTGCCAAAGGTATTTATTCGATGGGTATAATTCTGTTGATTAATTTAGGACTTATATGGATATTTTTCAAAGAAATCAAAATAGTAATATTTGATTCTGAACTGGCTGCCGTTTTAGGTTTTTCGCCTGTTTTAATACAATACGGGCTCATGACGATGGTATCTGTGACAACAGTAGGTGCCTTTGAAGCAGTAGGGTCCATTTTAGTGATTGCTTT
>NZ_JARGDP010000007.1 GCF_029210395.1 Petrocella sp. FN5
ATTTATATTATGAGTTTGATGTTTCCTTATTTAGCAGAAGCAGGAAGAAGATTACTTTGGAAGCATAATTTATATAGAAGCTTATTCACCTTAATGACATTTACTATTGGATTGTTTATTGAATTTGATAGAATTATGAACGCTTTTAAGAAGGGATTTAAGATCAATCCATTAGGTGTGCTTACAAGCGTCATAATATTGGTAATTTTATTTTTACCAGCTAGTGTTGGAATGACAATTACGGGATTTGGAACAATGTCTATTATAATGCAACAAGGTTTTTCCAGAAGTATTCTAGGAATAATTTCAGGAGTTCTATTTGCTAGATCGATTTAAACATCATCTACTGATGGTAAAGTTTCTGGTTGTTTCCACAAATTACATCGCATAACAAGATATTGCCAACATTCATCAGCAACAACCAGAACGTTAAATGAAATACGAAAATGAAGTGCATAAAAACAATTAAAAGAGTATTTGGGGGGCTATGATGAATGAATATATAGTCATTAAAGAACGAGAATCTGAAGCAATAAATCCTATCCAATTAGTTAAGGATGAGACAATTGAATGTATTGAAGAATCAGACGAGAATGGAGATTGGGCTGGTTGGATTTATTGTAAAGGAATTAATAAAGAGGGATGGGTACCAAAACAGATTGTTGAGAGAACCAATAGAAATGGAAGAATTTTGGAAGATTATGATGCAACGGAATTTGATCTCAAAATTGGGGATATCATAATTGCTGAGAAAACATTAAATGGTTGGATTTACGGCACGAAAAAAGTAATTGTTGGAGTGAAGGCATGGGCGCCATTAAATCACTTACAGAGATTATAGTGTGCTTAAATATTTAAAAGATTTTCGTGCTTAATTTATCACGCCGATTACCAAAATTCATCTGATGTCACAGCCCTTGCGAGGCAAGTGCAGCGCCACTTTTGCCCTATGGGTCAAAAGGATGAACTTCGGTAATCGCGGGAACGTTATATGCAATGCCACAAATCGCCGCACGTCCATGCGCGGAGTTTGGAGATTAGATTGTAGCTATTTCGTATCGGAAAATTATTTTTATTCAAATATATTTTGTATTTGGTTATCGGAGGAATTTACTAAATGAATTTTTTAGAATTATGTAAACAACGGTGTACAACAAGGGAATTTATTGAAAAACAAATTGATAAGGACGATCTTGACCGCATTATGTCTGCTGGCCGTGTGGCACCAACCGCTTGTAATAAGCAACCACAGCGTATTATTGTAGTTCAACGACCTGAGAATGTTTTCAAGGTTCAAAAGGCATACCAAACTTTCGGTTCTCAATGTATCCTCATCGTATGTCAAGATAAAAGGGATGCTTTAATTCGACCTTTTGACGAAAAATGTTCGGGTGATATAGATATCGGTATTATTTGCGATCACATGATGCTGGCTGCAAGAGAATTGAATATTGGGAGCGTGCTGGTAGGATTATTTGATCCTCACATAATAAGAAAAGAATTTAGCATACCCGAATATATTGAACCAACTGTATTGCTTATCCTAGGTTATCCTACCAATGGCTTTCTGAGTCCTGACCGTCATAAAACGGAAAGAAAGCCTCTTGAGGATTCAGTAATGTATGAGACCTATAACGAGGACAGGTCGTTATGACATGATTGCTTGCGAGACCCTGTCGGAGTTTAAGGGGCCGCCGTCCATGCTTCCTCTGGGGTCGTCAACTCACTGGATGTTATACGCGATTCAGAATCTCGGTTATAAAAACGTTGAGTAATTTTGTTTTGATGAAAGAATTCTATGTATACGTACTTCGTTGAGTGCTTGAACTGGAATATAGAATACAATATATGAGTCGATTAATAACATTCTATAACCTTTTTTTCTGAGTTCAAATTCATTGGGTAGCGTGCCAAGGAAAGGAAATTGGCTTAAATTACCAATTCTGTCAGTTATTTTTTGAATAAACTTTTCAGCAGCATTAGGATTATCTCTTGAGATATAGTCAAGTATCGCATATGTATCATTCATTGCAGATTCCTTGTAGATTACATTAAAGCTAAGTGACATTATACTTACCTCTAAGTTCTTTCATAAAATCATCATGTGAAATAGATGGTGAGTCAGATGCATACTCAGCTTCTGCAACAGATAATTTTTGATATAAGTCAAGTTTATCTTGAAGTGTTTCAAAATACTCTATCGATGTAACAACAAGATCGCCTTTACCATTTTTAGTGATATAAACGGGTTCGAAATTTTGATGGCATATTTCGGATATTTCATTGAAATTGTTACGCAAATCTGAAATAGGATGAATTTTTGGCATAGTGTCACCTCGCTTTCATTATAATGAGTATATTATATCATAATAATGATAAAGGGGGTAGTCTTGGAAATAGTTAATTCTGAACATCGTATAACAGCGAGTTGACTATATAGGCTTTGAACAAGGATGGATACCACACATCGTCAACTCACAGGAAGTTATGTGAAAAATATTACTATGTTTTTATAATTTACTAAAAGGGGAGATATATAATGAAATATTTCAAAAAGTTGGTAGGGAAAGAGATATATTTATCACCAATGAATCCGGATGATTATGAGATTTATTGTGAGTGGATTAATGATTTAACAACATGTATTCCATCCGGTGTAGCAACTAATAATTATACTTTATATCAAGAAAAGGATGCACTAAAAAAGATTTCTGAAGGTCAGGCATTTGCGATTGTAAAACTTAATAATGATGAAGTGATTGGTAATTGCTCACTACTTGATGTTAATAATATACATGGAACAGCTGAACTAGGTATTTTTATTGGTTCTGATCAAAACAGAAATAAGGGTTATGGGACAGAAGCCTCTAAACTTTTGTTAAACTATGGATTTAAATTATTAAATCTTCATAATATTATGATACGTGTCTTAGGATTTAATCAAAGAGCACTTAAATCTTATTTAAACATTGGATTTAAAGAGTTCGGTAGAAGAAGAGAAGCGTTTCTAATTAATCAAAGTTATTACGATGAAGTATATATGCAATTACTTAGAAAAGATTTTAGAAGTGATGTGTTAGACAAGCAGATTAATGATATCATTAATTTGTCATAGCTATACAAGGCTTCTGTAAGATACTTCGCACAACATCATGTTGTCAACACACAGAACGTAATGTGAAATTACGAACTAGATAGTAAGAAAAAATAAGAAAGGAAAATGATTATGAATTCGACTGTAGTTGTATATTATTCAAAAGATAACAATACTCGAACTGGAGCAAAGATTTTGAGCGATAGAATAGGAGCAAAAATAGTTGAGTTAACAGAAATAAAGAAAGGAAATTTTATTCAAGCGCTAACTAAAAAGAGTTCAAAACTTGCAGGAGATCCATGGGGTGAGATAAAAGATGCTAAGATAATATACTTAATGTCACCAATATGGGCAAGTAATGGTGTTCCAGCCGTGAATGCTTTTTTAGACAAAGCAGATTTGACAAATAAAGAAGTAACAATAATAACATTTCAACAATTTGCAGATTTAAGAAATAGCGATAATGTACATAATTATTTTAGAAATAAGGTTCAAGATAAGAAGGGAATTGTATTAGATTGTTATGCATTTTTAGGTGGTAAGATGGGACATTGTGCAGAAGAAGTTTATATTAGGAGACAGATAGATAAATTATTTCCTACAGAATAGTAATTTCAGATTACAAGCTATTTCCGTTCGTAGCTTCACATAATACGACAATTCCCATCATGCCCCGACCATAATCGTCTGGGGAAGCTGAACATTTTGGTACGATGGGAACTGCGGGAACGTTATGTGACATTGCACACACGAGTACGATGTTTATATAACAGTAGTAATTATTGACCATCACAGAAAAAAAAGGAGCACAAAATGGTTAAGATTAAAGAAAAGTATAAACAGTTGTCGTCAACAAATAAAGTCTTATATATCGTTTCATTGGTATTGGCAACAATTGTAATTGTAGTATCTCTTTGCGGATTAATTGGAGTTGTTGACGGTAAAATTTCTAACTATATTGCCCAACCACTAATGGGGATTGTAATAGCCATTAATGGAAAACTCGTTTTTAAAGAGAACAAAATGGCTGCTATATTTTCATTATGTTGTGCTGTTATTATTTTTATTTTGTATATAATTACCGTGATTTGGTATTAATGAATGATACGAATGAAACCTATAAAAGCAGCGAGCTTATGATATGGTCTTTGAACAAGGATGGTTGCCACACATCGTCAACTCACAGGTTGTTAGAGAAAACATTTTGGCTGAAATCATACTATAAACTCGCCATCCTTGGCGGGACATACAAAGGGAGTTGATATTATATGAATAAAGAAAAATTGCATAGTCTAATTGAAAAAGAACAACCAAACATATGTCAAATGTTTATTTATCAAGAGGGAATTGAAGTATATTCTGACGAATGGAATAATTATAAAAAAAGTGATTGTACTCATATAATGTCTGCAACGAAAAGTATTATTGCATTATTGATTGGAATAGCAATAGATTAAGGATTAATTCAAAGCGTAGACGATAAAGTGATAGATTATTTTCCCAATTACATTGTTAAACGTGGAGAAAAAACTATTTATGATGTTACCATCAAACATTTATTGACGATGAAAGCGCCTTATAAATGTAAAGGAGATCCATGGACAAAAGTGTGTTCAAGTAACGATTGGACGTTAGTATCATTAGATTTGCTAGGAGGCAGGAAAGGAATCTGTAAGGAATTTAATTATCAGACTGTCTGCTTACACATATTAACGGGTATATTAACTAAAGCAACCAAAATGACCCCAGTTGACTTTGCAAATAAGTATCTATTCAAGCCAATTGGCGTGCATAAACATAAGAATTACTATGCAGCAACAGCCAAAGAGCATAAAGATTTTACAATGAATAAGAAGCCAAAAGAAAATTTTTGGTTTTGTGATCCACAGAATATTGGAACTGCAGGCTACGGTTTGTGTTTTTCAGCAGAAGATATGGCCAAAATAGGTCAGCTTTGCTTGAATAACGGCTATTATAATGATAAACAAATAGTTTCTTCCAAGTGGATTGAAGAAATGACAAAACCACGAATTGTTACTGGGGAAAAATTTGGAAATATGTTGTATGGCTATCTTTGGTGGATAATTGATGACGAAAAAAACATTTATGCAGCAATTGGCAATAGTGGAAATGTGATTTATATTGATCCTGAAAACAGTTTAGTGATTTCTATAACTTCTTATTTCAAGCCAACTGTTTTTGATAGGATTGAATTTGTTGAAGAAATTATTAAACCTTATATTATAAAATAGCCCGCTTTCAGACATCCTTGTCTTCCAGCGCATTATCAACAAGGACGCCAAAATGGCTTCACCTAACAAGGAATATGAGAAGATATAAGAAACTATTTTTGCATTGATTCTTGGAATTACATAGAAAATAAAAATATTTGAACAGTTAACTTAAGACCAGAGAGGGATTAATAATGTAGCAAAAGCTCAAAAAATCAGTAAGATATTAACAATAATCATTGCTATTATTTATAGTTAAAAGGGGAGAAAATGAAAAGGATTATTACATACGTACTTTATATAACAGGCCTATTATTACTCGTATTTTATGGCAACGCTTACCAAGAGAAAATGCGAATTATATCAAGTCAAGAATCAAACTTTATACCGATTCTACTAGTAAATAGCATCTTAAGATAAAGAATTCTCTATACGAAGCTAAATTAGTGCTTGAACTTGAGGGGGAAAAGGAAAAACGATATAATTTAATAGATTATAAAAATGAGTAACGATGACATCGTAAAGCCTGGAACGTTATCTGGCATTTATAGGTTATTTTGGATTCCTTTCTAAGATGGCAGGTAGAACCCAGTCACAGAAGAATAAATTAAACCTTATACCTTTCAATACAGTTTTACAATATTTTTCGTTTACAAACAGGTCTGATTTACTAGATTTTGTAATCAGTGTATTTGGTAATTTAATTGTTTTTATGCCAGTTGGCATATTTATACAGGATAAAGGATAAAGGTATTAGAAGATATGGATCATGTAATAGTAAGGCGACCAAACATTGAAGATAAAAACAAGCTTAATAAGCTGTTTGATATTGTGATTAAAGATACATTTAGAAAAAATAATCTTGAATACTTAGTCGAGATGATTGAGGAAGAGATTGAGACAAAGATAAAATATCTAGAACAAGATTTTGAAAGTGACGGAAAAGAAAGATATTTTCTGATTGCTGAAATTGATAGTAAGATCATTGGGACAATCGAATATGGAGCATCTAGTGAGTTGATAGAGAGGTGTACCGATGGAGAAATAAAGGACATGATTGAGCTAGGAACAATATTTGTTCTTCCGGAACATCAAGGGAATGGGATTGGTCATTTATTGATTAATAAAATTGCAAATGAATTAAAAAAGAACGGAATTGATGAAATCTGCCTCGATAGTGGGTATAAAACGGCACAAAAAACATGGACGAAAAAGTTTGGAAAAGCGCAATATCAGTTGAAGGATTATTGGTTAAAGGATAATGATCATATGATATGGAAGGTGAACATCAGTGACGTAGAATTAGTTAACCTTGATTTGGAGGAAAATACATGAATAATCAAATTAAATTATCAAAAGAAAAACGTGAAGATATATTACTTGTATGCAAAGTATAACTCAATAGCTGCACCGACGATTTTCTACGCTTTTATGGTGGATAACCTAATTTTACTTGAAAGAAGTAAGAAAATACAGTCAATTTGCAGAGTTGATGTATAATAAATTATAGATTGCTATTCTTTACTACAATGAGAAAAGCGAAGATACACAGTAAATATTGAGCGTAGGCAATAACCAACGTTTACGACAGGAGACTTATTGTTTATAAATGAGAGCGAGGCAGTGAGATATGTATGAAAAATTATTGAATATAAGTTATTATGTCGGCTTTATACCAATATACTGGTTAGGTAATCTTATTTCACATAGTAAACGAAAGAAGAGTCATCATTATTTTCAAGCATTAGCTATAAATTTTCTCTTGTTCTGTAGTTTTGTAATCTTTTTGATGAGTTTTGGTATACATACTTTTATCATATATTATCATCGCAATCTTGCATTAGCCATACCATTAGAGATTTCTTTCTACATATTGGGGTGTTTATTAATTATTTGCTTGATTATTTGGCTAGAAGGCATTATTAGTGCAATAATTGGACATGCTTCCAGAATATCACTATTTCCAAGATGGACGCGTACAAAGTTTTTAACAGTGTTGACTGCATTTAATCATGCTTTCCTTATACTAATCATTATAGTAGCCATTCACGCATCTTCTATAGCTCAAAATGAGATTGAAGAAGCAGAGATATTTTTATTATATGATGATATGGGATATATACCAAGGTGGGTATTTGCCCTTGGGTTTTATCGTGATTCCATGGTCGCTACTAACCGCTTTGGAAATCATAGTGTGGCCATTGTACCATTAAATAACAATACAATAGATTATGCACTGGAGAATGGTCGTTTTATATTTGTGTCATCTCATGGTGTAGATGGTTATATATTGCTTCAGGATAACATTTTCTATGGACCTGCAAATGTGAAGAATAATATTAGTCCAAGTCTTCAGTATGTGTACTTGTCGGGTTGTGATACAGGATTAAAACATGCAGAATGGGAGAATGCATTAAGCCCAGCATACGTTAAGACATTTGACCGTTTATCTACAACTTTAGAACATTTTTATTGGTTAATTGCTGAGGGGCCAGAAGTTATTCATTCTTTGAATTAAGTCATTGAAATATTGAAGTTCTTACTTTACATTCATATATATTAGATAAATTCTAAATAACTCAAAAATGGCAAATAAAGTATTTTTGTAGGATAGATCATTCTATTGATTTAGAGAAGGTCAAGAAATTGTATAAGAATAATTGAATTTGAGAAAGTACCATTTTATGAATGAATAATCCATACTTGAGTTATAAATATAACCCACAAAAAAAGCAACCTCAAAAAGTTGCTTTTTCCATATTATAAAAGATATATGGTTTAATAAATTTAATGATTAAGCTTCTTCACCATCACGCCAAGCTTCGAATTTTTTAATAGTTAGATCTAATGTTTCTTTACTAAGAGATGGAAGTTCGCCGCCCCATATGGCCTCAGCTTCTTTATAGCCGGCTTTGACTGCGTCAAGCAACATATCTGCTTTGGCTGGGTCACCGCCAGATAGGGCCATAGCAAATTCAAGAAAACGATCTGAAGTGGCATTTGCACCCCAGTAGCCATCTTCAGCGACATCTGCCTTGGCTTTGTCAATAGCATCCGGTGTAATCTCGATACCAAGTTCAAGGGCAAGATCATCCTCAGTAGAGTCACCACTAATAAGTCTTTGTAAATAGCCTCTAAGTCCGCCCATTTGCTTAAGAGCTCCGTCTTTTACCGTGTTTCTAAACAAATCAATTAATCGTTGATCGGCTTCTTCCTTCATGGCACGCACTTTATCCATATCCGGTTTATAGTTGGTTTTAGGCGTGGTCTCTTTAGCAGTGTACTCAACTGCTTTTGTTTCAGATTTTATTTGAGGTTTATCTTTTTCACCTGCTGTTCTCTTGTGTCTATTATTATTTAGTTCTGTTAAGTCTCTATTATTTTGTGGGTTGTTGATATTTCCGATTGTATTCATGAGTCTTCCTCCTTGAAATATGATACCTATCCGTAGGTTTAATAGTCATCTCCTAGGTTATATCGACATAAAAGCATAAAGAGTTAATGGTTTTATGGTGGATTATAATGCCAACTTAAATTTGAATAAATTATGAATAATCTATTAGAAGTTTATTATAAAAGCTTCATTATATGGACTTATGTAGGTAGGTGTGATAAGTTAATACTACAATGAATATAAAAATAAAACAATAAGACGATAGATATAGATAGAATTTGGAGTTGATAGATATGAAATGTTCAATGTGCCGTGTAAACACAGCAATTGTATTTGTAACAAAAATGGAAAACGGTATAGCAAAGCGAGAAGGGCTTTGTATTCCTTGCGCTCAAAAGCAAGGACTAGCACCACTTGATGCAATATTACAACAAACAGGTATGTCACAAGAAGAGTTCGATAATATCAGTGAGCAAATGACAGATATTTTTGAAGACGTGGATATGGACCAACTTACAGAAAGTTTTACAAAACCGGACGAGCACGGTAAAAACCATATATCGAATTTGTTTAATTCGGCCTTTTCTAAGAATAATAAAGATGAGGATATGACCTTTAAACAAGCAGAACAAGAAACTCAAGACGGAACAGTTAAAACAAAGGTTAAAAAGACGGGTTCTCCAAAAAGAAAAAATCTTGACGCTTATGGCATTAATCTTAATGAAAAAGCACTTAATCATGAAGTAGACCGTATTATTGGTCGTCATAGAGAAATCGACAGGGTTATCCAAATATTAAATCGTAGGACCAAGAATAATCCAGTGCTTATTGGTGAACCGGGTGTGGGAAAGACAGCGATTGCGGAAGGACTGGCTGTTAGAATCGTTGAAGGTCAAGTACCGACGAAGCTTCTAAATGTGGAGGTCTATCTATTGGATCTGACATCTGTTGTAGCAGGTACACAATTTAGAGGTCAGTTTGAGACACGTATGAAAGCGATATTGAAAGAAGCAACAACAGAAGGTAATATTATTCTGGTTATAGATGAAGTCCACAGTATAGTGGGTGCAGGTGAGGCAGAAGGCGGCACCATGAATGCCGCCAATATATTAAAGCCGGCGCTTGCTAAAGGAGAAGTTCAGATTGTTGGTGCAACGACCCTTGAGGAGTATCGAAAGCATATTGAAAAGGATTCTGCTCTTGAAAGACGTTTTCAGCCTGTTATAGTAGATGAGCCTTCTGTTGAAGATTCTATTGAAATTATAAAAGGTATAAAAGATTATTATGAAGACTATCATAAAGTGCACATATCAGAAGCAGTCATTATTAAGGCGGTTATGATGTCGGAACGCTATATCAGTGATCGATTTTTACCAGATAAAGCCATAGATGTTATTGATGAAGCCGGTTCAAGAGCAAACCTACTAAATGAAGGCCTTGTAGAACTGGAAGCTTTAAAAAATGAGTTACAAAAAATTGTAATAGATAAAGAAGATGCAGCTGCCAATGATGATTATGAAAGGGCTGCGGATTGCAAAGTTGAAGAACTTAGACTTAATGATAAGATTGCCAAGATTGAAAAAGAATGTAAAAATGTTGCTATAACTGAGGAAGATATTGCCTATGTTATAGAAGCTTGGACAAAAATACCGGTAAAATCCATTGCAGAAGATGAAGCTTATAAGCTTATTAATCTAGAAGAACGCCTTCACAGAAGAATTATTGGTCAAGAAGAAGCGGTCAAAAAACTTTCAAGAGCGACAAGGCGGAGTCGATCCGGATTCAGCCGAAGGAAAAAACCATCATCCTTTGTTTTTGTGGGTCCGACAGGCGTTGGTAAGACAGAATTATCGAAAGCACTTGCGAGTGAACTGTTTGGTAATGAAGAGGCACTCATTCGTTTTGATATGTCTGAGTTTATGGAAAAACATACCGTATCCAAACTAATAGGTGCACCTCCAGGTTATGTTGGGTATGATCAGGCTGGCCAATTAACAGAAAAAGTACGCAGACGACCCTATTCTGTTTTGTTGTTAGATGAGATAGAAAAAGCCCATACGGATGTGTTCAATCTATTACTTCAAATACTTGAAGACGGACGTTTGACAGATGGACAAGGACGTACAGTGAATTTTGAGAATACGGTTATAATTATGACTTCAAATGCTGGAACAAGTCATAAGAACAATGGCATTGGTTTTGGTAATGGGTCCTATGCATCCTTAGAGCAAAAGACCAAAGATGCTTTGAAAGAAGTATTTAAGCCTGAATTTCTTAATAGAATCGATGAAACCATTGTTTTTACAGAACTTAGTAAAAACGAATTAAAAGACATTATTGAACTGATGTTGAAAGATGTATTGAACACAGCAAAAGACAAACGTATGTCTCTCACTGTAGACCAAGAGGTTAAAGCCTTTATCTTAGAAAATGGTTATGACCCCAAATTTGGTGCAAGACCACTAAGAAGAGCTATTCAGCAATATGTTGAGGATGAGTTGGCTGAGTGTTATATTAAAGGTATGATTAAAGAAGGTGACCATATTGAAGTCTATATGGGTGAAAACGAGCCAAAAGTAAGAGTTCAAGAAAGTAACGAATAAGCCTTTCTGTCAAAACAGTAGGGTCACATAGAGTTATGAAGAAGAAGTAATATCTCATTATCGATGGGGCGTTGCTTCTTTTTTGTTTTCTAGAAAATATGTTAACCAAATATTAAATTTTATATTTTTTATTGACATAATGCACAAAAGCATATACATTTATTATAGTGTTAATATTAGGTAAAGACTGTTTATCGAGAAATAGATATTAATAACGGGAGGCTATGATGTTCGGAGACATTATTTATGTTGAGAGAAAGCCCATACTTCTTGGGTCAACTAAGGAGCGTGAAAATAAAGATTCTAGATGGATTGATAAGCTGATATTCAGAACGATGAATTATCGACATTTCGGTGTTGAGGTTGAGAACAATTGTGTAATACACTTTCATGCCAATAGCTTTCATATGAGAAAACAAGCCGAAATCAAAAAGGTATCTATGGAAACATTTTTATTAGGCGGGGAAAAAGTAGTCTTACACCATATTAAAGATAGTTTTACTAGAGAGTTAATTGTCTCAAGAGCTTATAGTGCATTAGGGAAAAGAGAAGAATGTTATAGCATCAAAAAGAATAATTGTGAACACTTTGTTTATTGGTGTGCTACAGGCAATCCTCATTCAACACAAACCTACTTTATTAATAAGGGACAAGATGTTTGGATGCTTAGAAAAAAAGTGGTCCCATTCACAGTTAGGACAAAAGATAGAACTGTAAGACTAAGCATGAATATTTATAAAAGAATTCTAAAAAGAGCATAGAGATTCTAGAAAGTTATTACATTGTAATAGCTTTTTTTGTTCTCAAGAAAAGGACCGTTCAGAAATATGAGCAGAGCTCATAACGAAGCGAAGCTTCTTTTCTTCCATATAAAAGTCAAGACATATGGTATTGACTTAAATATTGATAGAACTTATCATTTACAAAAATGGAAGCTATGATATACTAGTATTAACGATTGGCAGAATATGAATACTTGTTCAAGGAGGTCGAATATGAAAATTGGTTTAATAGGACTCGGGAAAATGGGTTATAACTTAGCGTTAAATATGCGTGATAAAGGACTAGATGTAGGCGTTTACAACCGTAGTAAGGCGCCGAGAGAAAGAATCAAAAATGAAGGTGTTAGAACTTTTGAAGAAATAGAAGATATGATTGACGCTTTAGAATCACCTAAGGTGGTTTGGATTATGGTTACAGCAGGTCCTGCTACAGAGGCCATTATTGAGCAGGTTGCACCCTTATTGTCAGCAGGTGACATTATTGTCGATGGCGGTAACTCTCGGTTCTCTGATACCCTTAGAAGAGGTGATCTACTTGAAGAAAAGGGTATCTACTTCGTGGATGCCGGAACCTCAGGTGGAACAGATGGTGCAAGATATGGGGCTTGTATGATGGTAGGTGGTGACAAAAGAGCGATTGCAACTTTGGAGCCATATTTCAAAGTCCTTAATGTTGAAGAAGGTTATTTGCACTGTGGGAAACGAGGATCAGGCCATTATGTTAAGATGGTACATAATGGTATTGAATATGGAATGATGCAGGCCGTTGGAGAAGGACTAGAGATTATTAGAAGGTCTGAGTTTGATGTAGATTTTGAAAAAGTTGCTAATGTGTGGAATCACGGATCCATAATTGCAGGGTACCTTATGCAAATGACGAAACAAGCTTTTGCAAATAATGGTATGTTAGAGGATATCGTTCCTCGTATTGATGCCTTAGGAGAAGGGCAGTGGACCGTTGAAGAAGCCATAAGACTTGGTGTTTCAGCACCGGTTATTACTCAATCTCTATTTATAAGAAATGCATCTAAGGACGATGGTAAGTTCTCAGATCGTGTGGTTGCTGCACTTAGAAATGAATTTGGTGGTCATGAATTACATAAAAGGTAGGTGAATGTATGGAGAATCAAAAGGTGATATTTACCATATTTGGTGGTACAGGCAATTTGACATATTATAAACTGATGCCAGCTTTTTATCAACTATTCCTCGGTGGTCGTTTATTAAATGATATGACCATAATTGTACTCGGACGGAAAGATAAAGATACATCAATGTATAGAGAAGAAGTCAAAGACGTTCTTATGAAAAAAGTTTCAAACTTCAATGAAAGTGTATTTGTAGCCTTTAGTGCTATGCTTCAATATTACCAAATGAACTTTGAAAAAGCGGAAGACTACACAGAATTCAACACTTATATGCAGTCACAAAACTGTCCCAATCGAATTTTTTATTTGGCGACCGCACCTACTTTTTTTCCTCTTATATCAGAGCAACTCAGGGATAAAAAACTATTAGATGTAAAAGGGTACGTTAGGGCCGTTTTTGAAAAGCCATTCGGATATGACCTTGAATCGGCAGAAAAAATTAATGACATTATATCTGATATCTTTGGAGAAGATTACATATATAGAATCGATCATTATCTTGGAAAAGAAATGATTCAAAATATTAATACCGTCCGATTCTCAAATCAAATATTTAGTGCAGTTTGGAATAAAGACTCCATTGACAATGTTCAGATTACGGTTAAAGAAAAAGATGGGGTAAAAGACAGAGGTGGTTATTACGATCAAGCCGGTGCTCTAAGAGACATGGTACAGAACCACCTAATCCAGATTTTGGCCCTTGTAGCCATGGAACCGCCAAAGCGTCTTGATAATCAAAGTATTAAGGAAGAAAAAGTCAAAGTCATTCAGAATCTAAATGTTCAAATGGATTTGGAAAGTCATAATGGTCTTATATTTGGCCAATATGAAGGCTACAGAGAAGAAGTTAAGGTGGATCCGAATTCAAATACGGAAACCTTTGTTGCAATGAAATGCTTTGTAAATAGACCCAGATGGGAAGGTGTACCTTTTTACTTAAGGACGGGTAAAGCACTTGATGGTGGTGAAGCAAAGATTGTTATTGAATTTAGAGTGGATGGATTTGATACCCCTAGTAATACCGAGAGAATACCCAACTTATTAGTCATAAAAATACAACCGGATGAAGGTGTATACTTACGTATTAATACGAAGGAACCAAGAAGTGAAAGCAATCTAATGTCCGTTAATCTAAGCTACTGTCAATCTTGTGATATTTTTTATAAATCACCGGATGCATATGAACGTTTGTTATTAGATATTATAAACGGTGATACGGCTATGTTTACAGGATGGGAAGAAGTAAAAAGTGCATGGGAACTCATTTCAGAAGTTATAGATAAATGTCCCACTAAATCACCCTACTTGGATACTTATCCTAAGGGTTCAGATGGACCTATGTCAGCCCATAATATGTTAAAAATGGATGGTCGACATTGGTGGCGCTTAGATGACCTGAATAATGATTTTGATTAGGATTGGAGATAAGATGAAGATATTTGATATATCCATGACCATAGAACCGAATATCATGGTTTATAAAAATTATGAAAGCAAAAAACCAATTTTTAGCAATGCTTCCAATTTTAACACCGGAAACCACTATGAAACAGATCTTAAAATGAACCTTCATACAGGTACGCACATTGATGCACCATTGCATATGATTAGAGACGGTCTTACTATGGAGCACTTTAACCTTAATCGCTTTATGACAAAGGTCAAGGTTCTTGATTTGACCCATGTATCTGGTATGATCACAAGAGTGGATTTGAAAGAAAAAGAGGTACAAAAAGGTGATTTCCTTCTGTTTAAGACAAAAAATTCATTTGAAGAACACTTTAATAATGAATTTATATCTTTATCAGAGGATGGGGCAGCCTATTTAGCCAAACTGGGTATACAAGGTGTAGGAACAGATGGCCTGGGTATTGAGCGAGACCAACCTGAGCATGGCACCCATAAAAGACTTTTTAATGCGGATATCATGATTATTGAGGGACTGAGGCTAAGGGATATTGAAGAAGGTATCTATGACATGATAGCCTTACCCCTTAAGCTTGCAGATGTTGAGGCATCACCTGCAAGAGTCGTTCTAATGAAGTGAAATAGATATAAGTTAAAACATAAAAGCGTCGGGCTTGCAATCATTTTTGTAAGCCGGATGCTTTTATATTTTAATGGTTGTCAGTGGTAACCAATGTTACTGATTAGTAAAGGTAGATAGTTTATAATCATCATTAAAGGGTCAAACTGAGCTATACTCCATTCACATATATAGTAAGTGAAAGTTCAACGATATAGTTTAGGTGCCTTAACCATATATACTATCACAAAGAAAGAAGGCGATGTTATGAATACTTATTTTGATATAAAAGATACAGTTTACAATATAACCCAAAAATATAAAGAAGCCATAACCTTATTAGTGGCTGTCGGTATCGATCAGATGAAAGATATTGCCCAAAGAGAAACCATCGGAAAAACCATCAGTCTTGAGATGGTATTACAACTTAAAGAAATAGACGTTCAAACCTTTGAGGAAAGATTGGTTGAAGCCATAGAAGAAAACCGTAAAGGTGTAGATCAAGGTCTAAACATAAGAGAAGTAAAAGATAATCCTATGATAAAAGTTGAAGGCGTTTTGCCTTGCCCCGTAAAAATACCCTTGTTAGAAGGATTAGAAAGTTGGCTAGGTAGTCAAGATGAGCAATGGGTTAAGGGGCTTGATTATAACTTTAAAGCGGCATCCATGGGTGTTGACTGGCTTAAAGGCACACTAGAAGCATCCACTTCTATTGAGTCAATATCAGATTTGTTTATATCGGCAGGGTTTGACTTGTTTTTTGATCGACGATTGATGGGCAAATATAGAGCAGAAAATGCCTTTAAAGACTATGCACCAATAAAGGCATATAATAAAGATTTTGATCATGAGGGGCTCAAGCTGAGAGATCCGGCAGGTCATTATGCCATGCTGGGTGTTGTACCGGCCATTTTTTTAGTGAATACATCTGAATTGGGGACAAGAAAAATACCAACTTCATGGAAAGAATTGTTAGAGCCTGAGTATGAAAATTCAGTCTCTTTACCAATAGGAGATTTTGATCTTTTCAATGCTATATTGCTAAATATTTATAAGAACTATGGTGAAACAGGTATTCAAAAGCTGGGTAAATCATTATTAAAGAGCATGCACCCATCCGAAATGGTGAAATCTCATAAAAAGAAATCTAATCGACCGGCGATTACAATTATGCCCTATTTTTTCACGAAGATGACAAAAGCAGGCGGGCCGATGGAGGCAGTATGGCCAAGGGATGGTGCCATTATCAGTCCGATTTTTATGCTGTCAAAGTCGAGTAAACAAAAAGAGCTTAAGCCGATTATTGACTTCTTTTCATCCAAGGAGGTAGGAGAGATTCTCTCACATCAAGGTCGATTTCCAAGTGTACATCCTGAGGTAGATAATAGGGTGCCAAAATCCAACCCATATATGTGGTTGGGTTGGGACTTCATCAATGACAATGATATAGGTCAACTTATAAAGAAACTTGAACAGCTATTTGATTATAATAGTGGTAGGAGGCAAATATGAATCTAGTAACCATATCAGGACCACCCTCATCAGGTAAGACATCCATTATATTAAAAACAATTCAAGCGGTTCAAAATCGGGGTCTAAAAGTAGGGGTGGTAAAATTTGATTGTCTTTATACAGATGATGATCAATTGTATGAAAAGGCAGGTGTACCTGTAAAAAAAGGACTTTCTGGCGCTTTATGTCCGGACCATTTTTTTGTCAGTAATATAGAAGAAGTCGTTCAATGGGGCAGAAGACAAGCCTTGGATTTGTTGATCACTGAAAGTGCTGGTCTTTGTAATCGATGTTCCCCCTATATCAAAGAGATTCAAGGGATTTGTGTTATCGACAACCTGTCTGGTATAAATACACCAAAAAAAATTGGACCGATGTTAAAATCAGCGGATATTGTTGTAATTACAAAAGGGGATATTGTTTCTCAAGCGGAACGAGAAGTATTTGCCTCAAAAGTAAGTTCAGTTAATCCACAAGCCATCGTCATGCATATAAATGGATTGACCGGACAAGGCGCTTATGAACTAAGTACACTCTTATATGATGAAAAAGAAGATGTACTCACAGTCAAAGGTAAAGAATTAAAGTTTTCTATGCCTTCTGCTTTATGTTCTTATTGTTTAGGAGAAACACGTATTGGTGATGATTATCAACTGGGCAATGTAAGAAAAATGGAATTGGGTGAACAAAATGATGGATGAAAAAATACTTAAGAATATGACTTTGGATGACTTATTGCTTCGTTATCCATTTGTAGGAACATATCTTGAAAATAATAAGTTGGATATTGAAGGTTTTGGTACAATGACCTTTGAAGAATATTTAAACCAATTTGATGAGGAATATGTTGAAACATGGGCAATGGATAAAGAAAAGATTGAGAATGATCTTTTGGTCTACATTCTTCAAATGCTTAGTTTTTTAGGATTAAAAGCAGAACAAACGGTTAGGTCGATCACTATTTTGCCCGGGCAGGATAAAGTCGGTCAGAAAGAAACGTTTGAACCCATCACGATAAGAAGTGGTGACATTGTTTCAATCGTTGGACCCACAGGTTCCGGAAAAAGTAGATTACTTGCAGATATTGAATGGACGGCCAATTACGATACACCTACAAAAAGATGTATTTTAATTAACAATGAAGTAGCAGATACTAAATGGCGATTTTCTTCTAGCAATAAATTGGTAGCCCAATTGTCACAGAATATGAATTTTGTCATGGACTTAACGGTTGAGGAATTTCTTGAGCTTCATGCAAAAAGTCGAATGGTAGAAAACGTGAATCAGGTTATTAATACTATATTAGAATCAGCCAATCAGTTAGCAGGAGAACAATTTATGAGGACAACACCGGTTACTGCACTTAGTGGTGGACAGTCTCGAGCCTTAATGATAGCAGATACAGCCATACTCAGTACGTCGCCTATTGTACTGATTGATGAAATAGAAAATGCAGGTATTGATAGAAAAAAAGCACTTAAGCTCTTAGTGAGCAGTGAGAAAATTGTTCTTATAGCAACCCATGATCCTACATTGGCTTTGATGGCTGATCAAAGAATAATAATAAAAAACGGGGGAATACACAAGATTATATCAACGGATGATGAAGAGAAAAGAATCCTATCCGAGCTTGAAAAGCTAGATAAAATCGTTGGTAATCTAAGACATAATCTTAGATTGGGTAACAGAATTGACCAAACAATGTTTGTATAGTGAGGACACATAAAAGACAAAGTCGAAGTTTACACTATAGATGGTAACATAAGATACCGATTAATGTGTTTGGATAGGTTATAATTTTATCATAGTTAATCATAACAGATGGTTAAGGATTAACAAATCGGTAATAATAAATCAATTATATGGAGGTATTCTAATGAGTATGTTTTGTTATCAATGTCAAGAAGCAGCAAAAGGAACCGGATGTGATGTTATAGGTATTTGTGGTAAGGATGAGGAAGTATCAAATCTTCAGGATCTTTTAATCTATTCGACAAAAGGTATTGCAGATATAGTTGTAAAAGGTGGACTCGATGTGGCAAGCCTTGGAAAGACCAATGAGGTTGTACTGGATAGTTTGTTTAAGACCATCACCAATGCCAACTTTGATCCGGAAGCAATACGTGCACAAATAAGAGAAAATCTAGAAATTAGAGACGAATTAAGAAATGTAGTTGAAGCAGATTTCCACGATGCAGCCACTTTTACAGTAACAACAGATGCATCCATGGATGCTAAAGCGGTTTCAGTAGGTGTCTTAGCAACTGAGAATGAAGATGTAAGATCACTACGAGAATTAATTATTTATGGATTAAAAGGATATGCGGCTTATACTCAACATGCTTTAAACTTAGGTAAAGAGGATAATGATTTGTATGCATTTACATATGAAGCATTAGCAGCTACCCTTGATGATAGTTTGACAGCGGATGAATTGGTGGCATTAACAATGAAAACAGGAGAATATGGTGTGAAAGCTATGGCTCTTTTAGATGCGGCCAATACAACAGCTTACGGTAATCCGGAATTATCTAAAGTAAACATTGGTGTTAAGGGCAATCCTGCGATTTTGATTTCCGGTCATGATTTAAATGACATGGAGATGCTACTTGAGCAAACAAAAGGAACAGGGGTTGATGTTTATACCCATAGTGAGATGTTGCCGGCAAACTATTATCCAAAGTTTAAAGCTTATGAGAACTTAGTAGGTAACTATGGTAATTCTTGGTGGAAGCAAAAAGAAGAGTTTGCATCCTTTAATGGTCCAATCCTATTTACAACCAACTGTATAGTACCACCCAAAGGTGAAACCGTTAAGCGAATATTTACAACCGGTGCAGCAGGATTCCCAGGATCCACACATATTCGAGAAGATGAAAACGGCCAAAAAGACTTCTCACAAATCATAGAAATGGCAAAAACACTACCCTCACCTACAGAAATTGAAACAGGAGAAATCGTGGGTGGATTTGCACATGCGCAAGTATTTGCCCTTGCAGATAAAGTTGTGGATGCAGTCAAATCTGGTGCAATCAAAAAATTCTTTGTTATGGCAGGTTGTGATGGCCGTATGAAAGATAGAGATTATTATACTGAATTTGCAAATGAGCTACCCAAAGATACAGTCATTCTTACAGCCGGATGTGCAAAATATAGATATAATAAACTACCACTTGGTGATATCGGTGGTATACCAAGAGTATTAGATGCCGGTCAGTGTAACGACTCTTACTCACTTGCGGTTATAGCTTTAAAGCTTAAAGAGATTTTTGAGCTTAATGATATCAACGAATTACCGATTGCTTATAACATTGCATGGTATGAGCAAAAAGCAGTTATTGTATTATTGGCACTTTTATCTTTGGGTGTTAAAAATATTCACCTAGGTCCTACATTACCGGCCTTTCTTTCGCCAAATGTTGCAAAAGTTCTTATTGATACCTTTGGTATAGCAGGTATTGGTACAGTTGAAGATGATATAAAAATGTTCATGGCATAATATATCAAAGCCAGTATTATATCCCTATAGGATGAATTTCAAAACAAAGCGCCAATTCATTAAATGAATTGGCGCTTTGTAAAATAGTGCATTACAAATCATCTTATAAGTGACTTTATTGTAAATCAGCTATAGGTGCAATAATAATGCGCCGCACTGTTTCAGACAGATTATCCTGTTCTTCTTTGCTTAACTGATTGGGATAGATTGGATCATGAACGATGATACGTACATGGTCTTTTGTGATGGCTTTTTTTGCCTCATACATCTTAAAAGACCCATCGATGGTGATAGGTACGATAGGCACACCGGCTTTAATACCAAGCTTCAAACTACCTTTTTTGAAATCGCCCATCTTATAATTTTTTGATCGTGTTCCTTCTGGGAAGATGACCAAAGTTTTACCATTTTTTAGATCCTCAACGCCCTGTAATATGACTTTTAGAGACTGCTTTAAGTTACCACGATCTAAGAAAAGACAGCCCATAACGCGCATCCAATGGCTAATAATCGGTACCTTTGATAATTCGATTTTTGCTACATAGGCTTTGGGCTTTGGCAAATATCCAAGTAATAAAGGAATGTCATAGTTACTTTGATGGTTACTAACATACAGAACATTGCCTTCCGGTATTTTTTGGAGATCCA
Organism: Petrocella sp. FN5; assembly: GCF_029210395.1. Lineage (GTDB taxonomy): Bacteria > Bacillota > Clostridia > Lachnospirales > Vallitaleaceae > Petrocella. The sequence goes on from NZ_JARGDP010000007.1 coordinate 20,938, forward strand.
CTAATTCGACTTTACTAGAAGAGAGCGCAACCATAATACGACCCCAAGATGCGGTCATTTTATGAATATAGTCGTATTGATGCTTTTTACTAAAAAGACCAATTAATAGGTACCAAAGATAAGCAAATCCTGAAAGAAGAAGATATGAAACAAGTACGAAATAAAAAAAGTAAGTTCTAATCATGTTGTCCTCCAATAAAAGTTGTTAAGCATTTGTACGATGAAGTGATAAATCCAATTCTGCTGCCTTAATGACCTCAGTTAGATTATTATAATCAAAATTCGCCTTGCCGACAAGTAAAGACAAGTCGCTTTTTTCATAATGGGTAAGCAATTCTTCGAAAGCATTCTGAATGCGCAGTAAAAAAATATTGACTTGACTTAGGTCAGTATGGTTTAAAAGCAGTAAAAAGGTATTGCCGCCATAACGAAAACACAAGTCGTTGGACCTTGTATTGTTTTTCACAAGATGAGCTAAGGTTTTAATAAATGTATCCCCTGCCAAAACACCGTTTTTTTGATTAAAAGCTTTAAAATGCTCAAGTTCAATTATAATTAATGTATGCTTATCCAGTTGATCATTCTGTGTTTCATATAATCCTTGTAGTTGTTTGAGACCGTATGATCGGTTGAATAAACCGGTTAATTCATCATATATGCTTTTTCGATCATAACTTCTTGTGACTTCAAAGTAGTTGGAAATGAGCATATAAACAATGACCAGGACTAATAAAATAACGACAAAATATCTTAAGAATGTAAGTATATAACTAGAAGGACTATCATAGGTTAAAGTGAAGGATAAAGGCCATCTGACTTTAATATACATAAGTATGACGGCATAGATTAGAAAAAGTGTAGGTAGAATGAACTCGCTTCTATACTCTACGAGTAGAAAAGTAATTACTAAAAACAAGATACTAGAATAAGGCATAATTTTAAAGGCATTGATGGACGTCATCCATGCTACGGGAAAATATATAAAATCTAAAAAAAGAATAAATATGATTTTAATATAGAGGGGATGTTGAACTTTATTTAGGAGTATAAAACAAGTTGGGCAAAATATAATAAAAACTATTGAGATAAGTGTAGCGAGAGGTTCATAACCCATAAAAATGCCTAAAAAGAGAACTAAAAAACCTAGAAAGGAGAAGGCAATCAAAAGAAAACGAAGGACAACATACTGAATCTTTCCGTGTTTCTGGACACTTAAAAAAGAATAATCACTATTCATATTATCTGACCCCCTTGTATCTATATATGTTATATCTATCTATAGTGTGAAGAATTTATCTTACAAAAAGTTTATATCCTAATCATTATACCATAGTATAAAAAAGCTGCATATCCGAAATGGGCCTCAGATAAAAGAAAAATCATTGGCCATTTTATATGATTATGTGTATAATAGTGTAAGAATGAAGGTGAGGAGAATAAAAATGTTAGGAACTTATGTAAATGCAGGTGTCATTTTACTGGGAAGCATTATAGGCATCTTAGTGAAAAATGGACTTAAAGATCGTTATAAATGGATTGTTATGCATGGGGTCGGTTTATCGGTTTTATTTATCGGGATTGCAACAACCTTAAATGGAATGATGAATGGGGGGGAACCGATATTGTTTATCGTCAGCCTTGTCATAGGCGGTATATTTGGGGAGTGGGTTAATATTGAAAAAAGATTGGAGCAACTCGGTTTCTTCCTGCAGAGTAAAGTCGGTAATGGTGAACACAATATTGCCCAAGGTTTTGTTACGTCAAGTCTTTTGTTTTGTGTTGGTACGATGGCTATATTAGGGTCACTCGAGAGTGGACTTAGAGGCAATCATGATATGCTATACGCCAAATCCGTACTTGATGGTGTCACCTCGATTATTTTAACATCTTCTCTTGGAATTGGAGTAATATTCTCATCCTTATCCGTTTTGTTGTATCAAGGTGCGATTGTTTTATTTGCATCTCGACTAGAACCTGTATTAACAGGTGAAGTTATTCGAGAGATTTCCATTATTGGAGGTATATTGATTTTTAGTCTGGGTCTAAGTCTTTTGGAAATAAAAAAAGTAAAAACGGCCAATTTGCTACCTGCAATTCTTGTTCCACCAATATACTTTATGTTAATCTTACCATTAATTAAGTTAATCTTATCATAATTGTTGAGTGTAAAACTATTTAGTACTGGACTTTTTTAAGTTCAGTATTTTTTTGCTGATTTTTACCTTTTTATATATGGCTTCATAGGTTTCTTGATCTATGTCAGAGATATAATTCTTGGGAAAATCTTTATGGACGATACCATTTTTGTGAAGGTATTCTATTGCCTTATTATAAGCAATTGCTGCAGTTGCCATGTCTTTATAACGTCCAATCACATAATTTCCATGAATATTGAGAGTGGACTTGTAAGTGGGAGCAACCAAGGGACGCTCTAGTACGACACCGTAATATGGATTGATGATTTGTATATTATCATACCTTAAGTTATGACAATCACCGTCTACAAAACGATGGTCACGACCAAGGACACTATGATTTTTAACACCATAGCGACTCATTATATTGACTTGCATGCCATAATCATTAACAAAATAATAACCTTGGCGTTTATGAATTTTATGATTTGCATAGTAGAAAAGATCTTGAATATCAAAAAGAAGCTCTTCGGAATAGGAAATAAAATACGAAAAATAGTTTTTATGCATATAAATGGGTGTGGAAAAGTAATAATGATGGTCTCTATAGTTCATAAGCACTACCCATTTATGGAAATCTAAACACATATCTTCTTCATAGTCGTAAAGAGATAAACTTGGTGTACTAATGATTTTTTTGGCAAGCAAATAGCCATTATGGGCCTTAAAAGGGCATTCATAGCTACCAAGACTGATATGTCTTCCGCCATAAGTGATAGATGAACGGTAATATATTTGACCATTTTTTTTAAAACTTTTATAAACACCTGGTAAAGATTCCATAGGCTTACTCCTTAGAAAATGGGTTAAATGCATTATAACATAATTTGATAAAGTTATTATTTAGACATATAAAAGACATGTATGAATGTCATAATGCCATTTTAACCATAATTAATGTTAAAAAAAAGAGAGAGAAATATGAAAAAGACCTTGTTGATCATTTTGTGAATGGTTTTATTGCGCTATATATCAAGGACAAATTTAACAAAAACAAAAAAACATATGTAAAATATACCAAAAATAATTAAACAAGGCTAAAAAATTATTGTTTATGCACAGTTTAAATAACAGAATATTCTGAAAAATACAGGATAACCACCAAATCGATACTTATGATATTGACTATCAAAGTGAGGTCACCTATAATTCAGTAGTCACATCAATATAACACACTGACACTATTATTTCGATTATTAAGAGAAGTACAAAAGGAGTCTATTATGTTTAAACTGAAACATCTATTTGAAAGCATGTGGTTTGGCCACAAAAGCATTTCAAAAAAAGTATATACAACTGGCCTTATGATTTTTTCAGGCGTATTTGTTGTAGCGGTGGTGATGTTAAGTGTTAATGGATTTGCGAAGACAAAAACGATTGATCATATTGTTTTATATGAGACAGAAGACGATGATCAGAATGAAGATAGGATTGAAGAGACAATAACTGTAGCTGAAACTTCAGAAGAATCCTCGTACGAAACCTTCGCAAGGTCTAATAACAATGATGCATTACAAGATGAGGCCGAAGAGCCTGTAACCCTTGCGAAAGAAGATGAGCAAGACCGAGTATTTCAAACAGCAACAAATAACTTAGAAGAAAGTCAAATTAATTTGTTGAATCTGAAAGATTACACGGCTTTGATAAGGATTGTTGAAGCAGAAGCAACCAGTGAAGATTTAAAAGGGAAAATATTAGTTGCGAATACTGTAATGAACAGAGTTGCAAGTAGAAGATTTCCCAATACCATCTATGAAGTCGTACATCAGAGAACAGGAAATAGAGCACAATTTTCCCCGATTGATGACGGTAGATATTTTAGAGTAACAATTAAAGACTCTACAGTCAAGGCCGTTGAACAGGCACTTAAGGGCGTAGATTATTCTAACGGTGCCTTGTTTTTTGTGTCGAAGTCATTGGCCAGTGAAAATGCCAGCAGCTGGTTTGATGATAATTTAACTTTTCTATTTCAACATGGTGGTCATCACTTTTATAAGTATTAGATAAAACTTAAACAGGATATCCATAGGTGCGATTACCCTATGGATATTTTTTTCATACTTTCAAAGGCCTATTTTTCTATTATAAACAAATGTCCGTGATAGGCATACAATTGTCTTTTTGAGTTAAATGTGATATAATTCTTAAAAAATGAAATAAGGATGGATGAATAGAGATGGATAAGCTTTTATATAAGAGCACAAGAGGACTTGAAAAGGATATTTCAGCATCATATGCAATAGTTAAAGGTTTAGCAGAAGACGGTGGTCTGTATGTACCTTCATATATCCCCAAAATGAAAAAAACTATGGCAGAATTATCAGAAATGAACTATCAAGACATTGCTTATGAAGTTATGTCACTTTACTACCAGGATTTTACTGAAGAAGAGCTAAGAGCATGTATCCATAAGGCCTACGACCATAAATTCGATACAAAAGCCATTGCACCTACAATCAAAGTAGGGGATGTATATATGTTGGAATTATTTCATGGTTCTACCATAGCATTTAAAGATATGGCTTTGTCCATATTGCCCTATTTAATGAAAACCGCTGCCAAAAAAATAGGCATCGAAAAAGACATTGTTATTCTAACAGCGACATCCGGTGACACAGGTAAAGCTGCTTTAGCTGGTTTTGCTGATGTTGAAAATACTAAAATCATTGTTTTCTATCCAAAAGATGGCGTTAGCCCTATACAAAAGAAGCAGATGGTGACACAAAAAGGTGATAATACATTTGTTGTCGGTATAGAAGGTAACTTTGATGATGCACAAAATGGTGTCAAACGTATTTTTTCTGATACTACTTTTAACAAAGAACTAGAAGATGGCGGTTTTCAATTTTCTTCCGCTAACTCAATAAATATCGGTCGGTTGATACCTCAAGTTGCGTATTATTTTTATACTTATGCAACACTGGTAAGACAAAAAGAAATTCGAGAAGGGGAAACTATTAATGTAGCGGTCCCAACAGGTAACTTTGGAAACATTCTTGCGGCTTATTATGCTAAAGAAATGGGCCTGCCTCTTGGAAAGCTTATTTGTGCATCGAATGATAATAAAGTACTTTTTGATTTTATTCGAACAGGTAAGTATGATCGACAAAGACCATTTATGCTTACGATTTCTCCTTCTATGGATATCTTGATTTCCAGTAATTTAGAAAGATTGATTTATGAAATTGCAGGAGCAGATTCAAGGGCAACAAAGGCGTTGATGGAAAGTCTAACTTCTAATGGATTTTATGAAGTAACGGATCAAATGAAAGAGGGTTTATCCGAATTTTATGGTAACTATGCAAATCAAGTAGAAACTCAAGAGACCATTAAAAAAGTATTTGAGAAAAACAATTACCTAATGGACCCCCACACAGCAGTAGGCTATGCGGTCTATGAAAAATATATGGCTGAAAGTGGTGATCAGACTAAAACAGTTGTTGTATCAACAGCCAGTCCATACAAGTTCACAAAAAGTACAATGATTTCTTTGGATGAAGAGTATAATCAGATTGATGATTTTCAACTGATTGATAAAATGAGAGAAAAATCAGGTGTAGAAATACCTGGTGCCATTCATGAAATATTAGAAGCAAACGTTCGCCATAATACCATCTGTAAGCATGATGAAATGGAAACCATTATTAAAAAATTCCTAAAAATATAGGAAGCAATAAGAAAGCCATGTGTTGTCGTTTTGACAATGCATGGCTTTATGAGTGTATTTTCTAGCCTTTGGCAATTAAGACATTCGTTCAGGATGAAATTGAGCGGGGTTGACATGTACGACGACCTCTTCTATATTGTCTATGGATTCTAGCTTTTGGCGTACTTCGCTGGCAATCTCATGGCCTTTATAAACAGTTAGATTGGCGTCTATGGATATTTTTACGATGAGAAGAAAATGAAGACCGACAGGTTTAGCAGAGATGGCATCTATATGGTCAACGCCTTCAATTCCCTTTATGATATCCGAAAACTGTTTCATAAGCATAGTATCTATGCTGGTATCCATAAGGACATTGTAAGCACCTGTGAAGATCTTAAAACCGCTAAAAGCAATCCAGAATGAAATGAGCATACCACCGATACTATCGATGAAATATAGTTCGAAATAACCGGATAAAATGCTTAAGAGTGTTAATAATGTAATGAAAATATCGTTTCGGTGATCTTCTGCGTTAGCATGGGCCAAGAGGCTGTTATGTATTTTTCCCACACGTCTTGCAAATATATAGAGTATGAACTTAATGACAATGGTTGACAAACCAACAAGTATGAGCCAAACAGAGTATGTGAATTCAGAACCGTAAATCAATGTGTTTAAAGATGAACGAAAAATAGAAAAAGCTACAAGCAGTAGAGAAAAGCTAATAATCATGCTGAAAATATATTCAGCTTTTCCATGGCCGTAAGGATGATCATCATCTATAGGTTTGGCAGAAATATGATTGCCGATATAGGTCATAACAGATGAGAAGACGTCTCCGGCACTGTTTAGACCATCGGCAATCATAGACTGACTTCTTGTAGCAAATCCTACAAGGAGTTTGGAAACAAGTAGAGCGATATTGCCTATCAGGCCATAAATGGCTACTTCATTTATTTTTTTATGTCTAGACATGATTTCACCTTTTCTATCAATAATATGAGTTAAAGTTTACCATGATTAGAAACAATGTTCAAGGTTTCAGAAGTTTGGTTTTTCTTTGAAATAAAGGAGTTGGAATGTAGTATTGAAATAATAAGCATTCTCATATATAATACATAGGTAACATAGATATTAACAATCTCCAAAAATATGCTGTCATGACATGTTTAGTAGTAAGTGTTGATGACACAAGACACCATTATTGTAAGGAGTTTTAAGATGAGATTTGTTCCGGTTTCAGGACTTGTTGAAGGTATGGTTTGTGGAAAAAAACTATACGACATCAATCACCAGTTGCTACTAAACAGCAACAGTATCATACATAGGTCCTATATAGAACGTATTAAAAGCCTTGGTTATCAAGGCATATATATTGAAGATGAATTATCAAAAGACATTATGATTAAGGATGTCATTAGTGACGAACTTAGAATGTCTGCTATTAAAGCGGTTAAGGATATTTGTATTTATGCAGGCCAATCAAAAAGTGATTCCAAACAATTGATTGATAAAGTGAATCATACAAAAATACTCATTTCGAACATTGTTGAACAGGTTCTTGAGAATAAAGATACGATGGTTAACTTAATAGATCTTAAGTTTTATGATGATTATACCTTTTTTCATTCTGTTAATGTAGCCGTACTATCCATACTCGTAGGTGTAGAGTATGGACTCAGTAAAGCGGATTTGTTTAATGTGGGACTTGCGTCTATTTTACACGACATTGGCAAGATGTTTATCGATAAGGATATTCTTAATAAGCCAGGGAAGCTAACTGATGAGGAGTATGAATCTGTAAAACAACACCCAACTTTTGGCTTTAATTACTTGAAAGAGTCTTATGACATACCGACAAGTGTTTATGTTTCAGTACTTCAGCACCATGAAAGATACGATGGTAAAGGTTACCCAATGCAAAAATCAAAAGATCAGATATCCATTATTGCGAGGATAATTGGTGTGGCGGATGTGTATGACGCTTTAACCTCATTACGGCCTTATAGAGAGGCATTATTGCCTTCAGAAGCAATGGAATTTATTATGGCCAACGGAGGAAGTATGTTTGATCTTGAGATCACAAAAATATTTGCAAAAAAAGTTGCGCCTTTTCCAATTGGTACATATGTGGTTTTAAGCAACGGTTTAACGGGCATCGTAGCCACCAATCATGAGGATGCTTGTATGCGACCAGAGGTGAAAATTATCATGAATGCAAATCAAGAGGTGATAGTACCGTATATACTTGATTTGAGGCGTGATAGGTCCTTAAGATCTGTAACCATAACCGGTGTCAACAGTTTGATGAAGGCAAAAGAAGCAAAGGAAGCGTAAGTGCCCCTATAAATGTTATAAAGGCCTAACTCCAAGGAGTCAGGCCTTTATAACATTTATAACTCATAAGCATGTGTCACGAGGTATTTTAGTTTTTTAGATGATGAATATTCAAATAATGGGGTAATCCATTTTTATAGGTGAGTAGGGTCTCGCCTTGAATAAGCGGACTTGCATAATCTAAAAACAGACGGGTAACATCATCGCCTGCACTATTAATATAATGTGCTGGGACTGGTTTCTCGTGATTAGCCACTAAGGTAACATCGACAGGTTGGATGGTTATTTCATAAGGCATATCAGTTAATCTTCTAATGGCCATCATTTTACCGGTTAAGCCATTAGTAGCGGCTTCGACAGCTGCTTTTCCAACAGATACGGCTTCATGAATATCTGTGTAAGATGCAATGTGGCCGGCGGCTCTTTGTAATACACTGAGTTCAATAGAACGTACTTTGCAACCAAGTTGATCAGCAAGTAAGTATTCCAACGTCTTACCTACGCCACTTAGTTTGGCATGGCCAAAGGCATCATAAGTACCTGAAACTGAAGCAGCGATATAATTACCATCTTTATCCTTAATACCCTCAGAAACAGCAACAATAATATTTTTTTGAGTTTTTTGTAATGCCTTAACCTGTTCTATGAATGCTTTTACATCAAAAGCCATTTCGGGAAGGTAGATTAAGTCAGGCGCAGTACTGTAAGTTGTTCGAGCTAAAGCGGAAGCTGCAGTTAACCATCCCGCATTACGTCCCATGATTTCTACTATAGTGACAGATTCAAGATTATAAATATAAGTATCGTGGGCAATCTCAAGTAGTGTAGTAGCGACATACTTGGCAGCAGAACCAAAGCCCGGTGTATGGTCTGTTTCGACCAAATCATTGTCAATTGTTTTGGGAATACCGATTATTTTGACATCAATTTTATGATCTTTAGCATATAGTGATAATTTATGAACCGTATCCATAGAATCATTTCCACCTATATAAAAGAAATAATCGATGTTTTTTTCTTTGAAAAATCGAAATATCTTTTCATAGGGAACAACATTATTTGAATAATGCGGTAATTTATAACGGCAAGATCCCAAATACATAGCCGGTGTGTGTTTAAGCTGTTCAAGGGATTCAGGGTTATGACCAAAGAGGGTTGTCAGGTTCAAGATATTGTTTTCTAAAACACCGGCGATACCGTTTAGGGATCCATAAACGATATCGATACTCGGATCATTGAAAGCAGCTTCAATAACGCCGCTAAGTGAAGCGTTTATGGCGGCCGTTGGACCACCGGATTGGGCAACTATGCAGTTTGACATGGTATTCCTCCTAAGGGTGTTAGTTTACGGAATAATAGTACCATTAAGGAACAGAAAATCCCGATAAACTTAGTTATAGTTAAGGACTTTTAGAATCTTTTTCTATAGTACCTTAGGCAGATATAAAAATCAAGTTTAAGACTAAGAAAGAACAAATGCTTTTTAATCCGATTTTAATGTTGTACTAAAGCATAAGTAATACTATACTGTTACTATAGGACTATAAGATGATATGACCTTATGTTAAAGGTCCGAGGAAGTGATAAATATGAAAATAACCAGTGAGGATGTCAAAGCCGTACAAGCTCGTATGGATGTAACTTATGAAGAAGCGGAACGCTATTTAGTTAAAGCCAATGGAGACATAGAGCTTGCTATATACTTAATTGAAGAAAAGAAGGCATCAAATCTATCCAAGTTTATGACGGAATTAAATCGGATTGCCAAAGAATTGATGACCTATTATGTCAAGATCGATAGAAAAAAAGAGGTTCTGTTGAATCTGCCTTTGATTATGATTGTATTATTCCTTGTATTTCTTGAAGTGGAAACAAAAATATGGGTTTTGGTCATTGGCATCGGTGCCATTCTAATAAGTGAGAGCCAAGTGACTATTTACAAGCGTAGTAAAGATTCTGACGGCATTATAAATCAACCTGAAGTAATAGAAAAAGAAGAGGCGGTCTCGTCACACAACAATGAGCAAAGAGCAGCAAGAAGGGGCAATACGACAACCCCACCCAATAATAAGCCACTGGACTCAGTCGATGAAAACAAAGATGACGACTACTATGAGGTTACCATAGAAAAATAGGGAGAAGTATGAAAGAGAAGATATTGGTTGTAGAAGATGAAGTGAAAATTGCAAGATTTATAGAATTAGAACTAAAGTATGAAGGCTATGATGTCATAGTAGCAAGTGATGGAAGAATGGGTTTGGAAATGTTTAACGAAGGTGGGGCGGATCTTGTTTTGTTGGACTTGATGCTACCTAGACTGAGTGGCATAGAAGTTTGTAGAAGGATAAGACAAGCCAATACGAATATTCCTATTATTATGCTAACGGCTAAAGATGACGTTTCAGACAAGGTCATGGGACTGGATATGGGGGCCGATGACTATATGACCAAACCATTTGAGATTGAAGAACTATTGGCTAGAATGCGTGTGGCTTTAAAGCGTAAAGATAGCCCCAAAGAAAACCATGTATTAAAAGCCCTTACACATAAAGGATTGGTAGTTAATGAATTAAAGCGAGAAGTCATGTTTAAGGACGAAATTATTGAATTGACAAAAAAAGAATATGAACTTTTAAAATATTTATTAGAAAATAAAAATATTGCATTGGACAGAGAAAAGATACTTGAAAAAGTATGGGGTTACGACTATTATGGTGATACAAATGTTATTGATGTTTACGTAAGATATTTAAGAGCTAAAATTGATCAAAAATACAATGTTGAGATTATAAAGACGGTCAGAGGCATTGGGTACATCATCAATGAAGCCTAACAGAAAAGTTACTAAGCAACGTCCAAAAAGAGCGTTGCTTTTTCCTGTGGGAATATTTAAAGAAATAGGTCATGTGTTCAAATACATATACTTAAGCTTAACACTATCCATGCGTAAAAAGATTTCATTTGATTATGGCATTTTGTATTGGGTGGCCACCCTATTGACGATTTCTATAGTCTTAGTTGGATTTAGCCTATATGATGTACAACAAAAAAGTGAAGAGATTGTTGAAGGCGTATTTGAAATGGTTGTTCCATTTGAAATGGGGGTATATAATATGGATGCCTTAACCTATCAACTGGAATCAATCTCAGCTGAAAATAATATAGGTGTTCAAGTAATCATGTCTAGACAAGAACGTGAAGATATTGGTTACACTATTACCAGTGACGCCTTTGCACCATCTTTATACCGGCTCTCTTTTATTGATAGGATACCTTTATTATTTAATGAGGGTTTAATCATAAGATCGGCGAATCGATACTATAAAATCAATGATCATTATGAGGTTGACTATAAGATAACAACCATTCATAACATTAAGTCTATGAACAAGAGCAGAATGATATTAGGTGCCTTGGTTCTATTTGGTCAATTGATTGGTTTTATGCTAATGTCAATTATTGGATCGATTCGTTTGAAACAAGTATTTAAACCTATTTACACCATGACCAAAGCTGCGGAAAAAATATCAATTAACGATGTTGAAGGGAATCTAGATGTATCAAGAGCTAAGTATGAACTTAAAGATCTTGCTCTGACATTTAATGATATGCTAGACCGGATACGTTCAGATTATGATAAACAAAAAAGATTTGTTTCGGATGTTTCTCATGAACTTAGAACACCTATTTCTATCGTAAACGGTTATGTTAGAATGTTGGACAGATGGGGTAAAGAAGATGAAGCCATATTAGAAGAGGCCATTGATGCCATCAAAAGTGAGTCAAAAAACATGCAGGTTTTAGTAGAAAATCTGCTGACACTGGTGCGTTCAGACAATCAAACTCTAAAATTTGAAAAAGAAATATTTGATATTGGCAAACTAGCCACAGAAATCATGAAGGATATGGAGATGGTAGATGAGGGTAATCACACATTTATTTGTGATATCCAGATGGATCTACTTGTGTGTTTGGATTATGCCAAAATCAAACAGACATTTAGAATATTTATTGATAACGCTATGAAATATACACCTGAAGGTGGGAAGATCACGTTTAAACTTAAACAAGAATATAGTTCGGTTATTATATCTATAATAGATACGGGCATTGGCGTTGAAAAAAATGATTTACCCTATCTATTTGATCGTTTTTATAGATCAGATGAATCTAGGACAAGACAAACAGGTGGACATGGTCTTGGGTTGTCCATAGCTAAAGCCATGATTATTGGACAAAATGGAATGATACGAGTCAAAAGTAAGGTTCAGGAAGGAAGCGCATTCATCATTAGTTTACCGGTGAATACTTCTGAAACATGCATATGAATTAATGAAGTGAGGTTTGTTATGAAGATAGTCTTATTAGATCAAAAATCATTAGGAGAAAAACTAGATTTCAAAAAACTAGAATCGATTGGTTCAGTTACTTACTATAATTATACCAATCAAGAACAGATTATAGAACGATGCGCTGAAGCAGAAGTCGTTATAACCAACAAAGGTTATTTTGATGAAAAAACCATTGGTTCATTAAAACATCTTAAGCTTATATGTATGACAGGGACAGGCTATGATAAAATCGATATACAGGCTGCAAAATCAAATAAAGTGGGTGTTTGCAATGTCTTAGATTACTGCTCAAACAGTGTTGCCCAACATACTTTGGCCTTAGTTTTACAATTGGTAAATCATATGAGTTATTATGAAAGATATGTAAAAAGCGGCAAGTACATAGATGATGATGCATTTACCCATTATGAGGTACAAATAAATGAGATCGCTCAAATGACTTGGGGCATTGTAGGAATGGGAAGTATTGGGAGCAAAGTGGCAAAAATTGCCGAATCCATGGGCGCAAAAGTTATCTATTACTCCACAAGTGGTAAAAATCAACAAGATATTTATAAACGGGTTAGTTTTGAAGATTTGTTAAGTCGCTCACAAATCATTACCATCCATGCACCTTTAAATGAACAGACCAAAAATCTATTTAGCAAAGCGGCTTTTTCTAAGATGAAAAACACACCCATACTTGTCAATGTTGGTCGTGGAGCCATTGTTAATGAAGAAGCATTGGTGGAAGCCTTAAGTCATAATCGTATAGCAGGTGTGGCTTTAGATGTTTTAAACAATGAACCGATGAGTAAGAACTCCAAGCTTATACCCATTCTAGATGACGCCAGACTGGTTATTACCCCACATGTAGCATGGGCCAGCCTCACTGCTAGACAAAAGGTTGTTGATGAAGTGGCACGCAATATAATAGAGTATGTAAAAGGAAATAAGTATCAAAGAGTAGATCTTTAAAATATCAGGACTTAGTTGATGTATTTAAAGAGATATGGTATATTATCAATAGTATTCTATGGTTGTTTTCGAGAAAGTAGGTGCCCAGTGGGTATAAAGATTATTGTAGACAGTTCTGCTGATTTACCAAAAGGCATCATTGAAAGATACGGTTTCATAATTATACCACTATCGGTTCATTTTGGTAGTCATACCTATCTAGACTCCGTCGATCTTACGCCGGGCATGTTCTACGAAAAGTTGATTATTTCAGGTGAGATGCCGACAACAAGTCAGATTCCACCGGAACGATTCACCACTTATTTCAAAAAAGAACTGGATAAAGGTCATCAGATAATTTGTATTACTTTAGGATCTAATGCCAGTGGTACATGTCAGTCGGCTTACTTGGCAAGAGAAGAACTTAAAAAGGAAGACATAACCATTATTGATTCTAATTGCTTGTGTTCAGGTGTGGCATATATTGCCATTGAAGTAGCACGCATGGTTGAAGATAATAAGTCAATTGAAGAGATTCTAATGGCAATTGAACCTTTGACAAACAATGGTATTGAACATCTTTTTTGTGTGGATACATTAGAATACCTAAAGAAGGGTGGGCGAATTAAAGCAACCAAAGCAGCGGTGGCTGAGATTCTGAATATTAAGCCCATATTGAATGTGGAAAACGCACTTACACAAATTATTCATAAAGTTAGAGGACGCAAAAAAATCATTCCCTATTATTTAGAACGGATGAAAAAGGATCTGGATTATGAGAGTGATAGAATCATGGTAGCCCATGCCCAAGACTTAGAATTTGCCAATGAGTTAATCGAAACGATCAGGCGCGAATTAAAATGGGATAAAGAAATCATAGTGTCTGAAGTTGGGGCAACCATAGGAACACATGCAGGACCAGGCGTTTTGGCATGCTTTTACAAGAAAAAATGAACAAGAATATATAAATAAGATTATATTTTTCGACGTCTAATGTGGATTAGGCGTCTTATTGTGACTTAAAGGTTAATGTGTCAAAACAATAGGTTGAACTTTCACAAGAAAATATAGTTGCGAATGTTTTTACGAAATCTATATATTCATGTGAACTTAGTGAAACTTTGTTTTGTAGTTAACCTTAAAGGTTAATGTGTCAAAACAATAGGTTGAACTTTCACAAGAAAATATAGTTGCGAATGTTTTTACGAAATCTATATATTCATGTGAACTTAGTGAAACTTTGTTTTGTAGTTAATCTTAAAGGTTAATATACATCAGGAGGAAGACAATGAAAAAAATGATTGTAATAGGATTGATATTCTTATTTGTGCTTATAGGAACAGGCTGTAAAAAAACAGTTACAAATGACATATATTCTGATACAGATGTGGTCGTAAGCACGGATGGTATTACAAGCACAGAGGATCTATACGGTCAATCACCTGTGGAAGGAGAACAACCAACAGATGAGGACACGACGAAAATTGGACCTGTAACACCGGAATCGTTAGAGAATCAAGACGTTAAGGATCAACTCTTGAGTTTTCTTGAGACATTTCATTATAATATTTTTTTTAGTCAAAGAGATATGACAGAAGGTATTATTGAAAGTGATCGTATAAAGTTCGCAATATCATATATTTATCAAAATGAGTATCAAGAGTTAAGATTTGATACATCTAAGTTTATACTTTATGTTCCCGGACAAAGAGTAGAGGAAATTGTGTATGAGTATTTTGGTGAAACTGTATCGCATCATGAATCATTTGAAGAAGAAAAAATTGTCTATGAAGAAGGCTTTTATCTTATGCCTGCAGTGGACACTGAATGGAATGAAAACCCTCAAATCTATAGTATTGAGCTGAATGGGGATAATTCATATCTGGTTACCATTTCGCTTTATAATAGTGATCTTCAACCAACAAGAGCCTATAGGACAATCGTTGCGGTTGAGAATAACCGATATGTTTTGAAGTCTTATAGCCCGATTATTAATTAATGTGGGAAGTATGGAAAGTAAGTCTTAAAAAAGACTCAATAAAAGGGAGGCAATTATGTCAAAATTGTATAACCATAAAACAATAGAGAATAAATGGAGAAAAAACTGGGAGACAAGCCCTATAAATCTACCAAGTGAAGAAAAGAAAAATTATTATTGTTTAGATATGTTCCCATATCCTTCAGGTAGTGGTTTACATGTAGGCCATTGGCGCGGTTATGTTCTTAGTGATGTTTGGAGTCGTTACAAAATCCTACAAGGTTATCATGTCTTACATCCCATGGGTTGGGACGCTTTTGGGTTACCTGCTGAGAACTATGCAATCACCATGGGTGTTCATCCGGCAAAAGCAACGGCTGAAAACGTAGAAAATTTCAAACGTCAGTTAAAAGAAATCAGTGCTGTTTATAATTGGGATAATGAAGTAAATACCACAGATCCAAATTTTTATAAATGGACCCAGTGGATTTTTGTACAAATGTTTAAAGAAGGCTTAGCCTATGAGAAGGAAATGCCGATTAATTGGTGCCCAAGTTGTAAGACGGGATTGGCCAATGAAGAAGTAAAAGATGGAAAATGTGACCGTTGTGATGCAGAAGTAACTAAGAAAAATCTTAGACAATGGATGCTGAAGATTACTGCTTATGCAGAAAGGTTGTTAAATGACCTGGATGAACTGAACTGGCCCAGCAAAGTTAAAAAAATGCAATCGGATTGGATTGGAAAATCTTATGGCGCTGAAGTGGATTTTGAAGTTGAAGGTCATAATGAAAAAATAAAAGTATTCACGACAAGGCCGGATACCTTATATGGTGCCACTTTTATGGTATTGGCTCCGGAACATGAACTGGTCAAGACCCTAGCGGCAGAGACACATAACCATGAAGTAGAGGCTTATGTATTTAATGCATCCCTCAAATCCTCTGTAGATCGTTTACAAGAAAAGGAAAAAACAGGTGTTTTCACTGGCAGTTATGCTATCAATCCGTTAAATCACAAAAAAGTACCTATTTGGATTTCAGATTACGTCCTTGCGGACTATGGTACAGGAGCCATTATGTGTGTACCGGCACATGATGAAAGAGACTTTGCATTTGCCAAAAAATTCGATCTGCCTATTGTTCAGGTAATCGCTAAGGATGGCGTAGAAGTCGATTTAGAAGAAGCCTACTCCGACGTCGGTATTATGATTAACTCAGAAACTTTTAATGGTATACCGTCGGATCAGGCGAAAGAAGTGGTAGCAAACTACTTAGAAGAAAAAAATATTGGTGTTAAAACCACGAATTATAAACTTAGAGATTGGGTATTCTCCAGACAACGCTATTGGGGTGAACCGATACCAATCATACATTGTCCAAAATGCGGTCCGGTACCGGTAAAAGAAGAGGATCTACCGGTAACTTTACCTGAAGTGGAATCCTATGAACCAACAGGTACAGGCGAATCACCACTTGCAGATATTCATGAGTGGGTTAATACAACCTGTCCTGAATGTGGTGGACCCGGTAAACGTGAGACAAATACGATGCCTCAATGGGCAGGATCTTCATGGTACTTTTTACGTTATGTGGATGTAAACAACAATGATGCTTTAGTTTCAAAAGAAAAGATGAAAGCATGGTTACCGGTCGATATGTATGTGGGTGGTATTGAACATGCTGTTTTACATCTACTGTATTCAAGATTCTATACTAAGTTTCTCTATGATATTGGTGCGGTCGAGTTTGAAGAACCATTTACCCAATTGTTCAATCAAGGGATGATTTGTAAAAATGGTGCAAAAATGAGCAAATCCAAAGGTAATGTTGTTTCTCCTGATGATTTGGTGGAAAACTATGGCTGTGACTCATTAAGACTTTACGAGCTTTTCGTTGGTCCACCTGAACTGGATTCTGAGTGGGATGACCGTGGTATAGAAGGTGTTTATAGATTTATCAATAAGGTTTGGAACCTTGTTATGGATAACAAAGACCGTCAAGTGAAAGTGACGCCTGAACTTGAGAAAATAAGACATTTATTGATTCATGAGGTTACACAGCGTATGGATTCATTCCATATGAATACGGTGGTATCTGCCTTTATGGAATACACCAATAAGTTGATGCATCAATCTAAGAATAATCAGGGTGTTGACCTAGATACCATAAAAACCCTTATCACCCTTTTAGCGCCTTTTGCCCCTCATATGGCAGAAGAATTATGGGAAGTGATTGGTGAAGAAGATACGGTGTTTGACCAGACATGGCCGGTTGCAGATCCAGAAAAAATGAAAGAAGACGAGATAGAGATGCCCGTACAGGTTAATGGTAAGGTTAAGGCAACAGTTACCATTGGTGTTGAAGAGGCAAAAGATTCAGTTCTTGAGAAGGCTAAGTTAGCGGTTGAGAAAGTCATTGGTGGTCAGTCTATTGTTAAAGAAATCTATGTTCCTGGTAGAATCATTAATATTGTAGTTAAAAATTAACACTTTTAATGAATAGGGAAGGTCTCTAAGTATAAAAAGCTTAGAGATCTTTTTTTATTTTCTTGAACTTCATAATTTCTTAACAGAATATTTACATATTATATACATAAAGATAATTAATTAGAAATAGTGTGCATAATCTGTGGATAATGTGGAAAAATAAAAATAAATCAAAAGAAGATAATTAAAATATCAGTTAATTTTGTCTATTCAACCCATTAGAATACAGAATACAAACAACAGTCAGCTTGACAAAAACTGTATGATTGTATACAATAATACTAAAGTTGCATGTTTATTAATTAATCTGCATAGGTGAAGCATCAAGAATAAATGTTATAATAAAGGCGGTCGTTCTAATGCGACAAATCAAACCAATTATGGCATCAAACGGAGGTAATAAAATGGATTATTTGAAACATTTTGAGACACTTGTCAACAATCAGAAAGCTAGAGTGGCTAAGATGAAGGAACAAGGTGACTTCATTGATTACAAAAGCTTAGACAAGATCATTATTGGTGTTGTCGGTGGTGATGGTATTGGTCCGGCAATTACAGCTCAATCTCAGCGTGTGCTTGAATTTTTGCTTGCGGATGAAGTCAAAAAAGGCAAAGTTGAGTTTAGAGTAATTGAAGGTTTAACGATTGAGAAAAGAGCAGAAGTGAACAAAGCCATTCCGGATGAAGTATTGGCAGATCTTAAAAAATGTCATGTTATCCTTAAAGGACCAACAACGACACCAAGAGAAGGGGATCCATGGCCAAATATTGAAAGCGCTAATGTAGCCATGCGTAAGGAACTGGATCTTTTTGCCAATGTAAGACCAGTTAAAGTTCCTGAAGAGGGTATTGACTGGACGTTTTTTAGAGAGAATACAGAAGGCGCATATGTACTAGGAAGTCAAGGTATTCATATTGATGAAGACATTGCTTTTGACTTCAAAGTTATTACAACACAAGGTGCCGAAAGAATTGCTCGTGCAGCCTTTGATTTTGCTAAGAAGAACGGAAAAACACGTGTTACATGTGTGACTAAAGCCAATGTTATTAAGACTTCAGATGGGAAATTCTTAAATGTATGTAAAGAAGTTGCTAAAGACTATCCAGGTATAGAGATGGACGACTGGTACATTGATATCATGACTGCAAAGCTGATTGATAAAAATAGAAGAACACAATTCCAAGTAATGGTGCTTCCTAACTTATATGGTGATATTCTGACGGATGAAGCAGCAGAATTTCAAGGTGGCGTAGGTACGGCCGGTTCAGCCAATATTGGTAAGAGATATGCAATGTTCGAAGCCATTCATGGTTCAGCACCTAGAATGGTGGATGAAGGAAGAGATATATATGCTGATCCTTCTAGTGTTGTTCGTGGTGGTGCTATGTTACTAAGCCATATTGGTTATACTGTGGAAGCAGATAAATTATTCAAAGCCCTTGAGATTTGTGGTCAAACAGAAAAGAAATTGGTGATGACAGGTAGAGATACAGGTGCCACCAATGCAGATTTTGCAAACTATCTCATGGAAACCATAGAGAAATTATAAGAAAAAAATATTTATTGGAGGCGCGTATTGGACAGCTATAATCTTCAAGATGAAGTTAATGACAAATATTCACTAAGGGGTCGTGTTTTTCACAAGATACGAGAAGACATCCTTAAAGGTGGGTATAAGCATAAAGAGGCTATTAAAGAGTTGCAGGTCGCTGTAGAACTAGGCGTCAGCAGGACACCAGTCAGAGAAGCCTTAAGACAACTAGAGCTTGAAGGTTTGGTCACGATTATACCTAACAAAGGTGCAATCGTGACTGGCATCAATGCAAAAGACATTCAGGATATCTATGCTATACGGTCTATGATTGAAGGTTTGTGTGCTAAATGGGCATCAGAGAACATTACAGCCAGTCAGATTGATGATTTAGAGGAAGTTGTATACTTATCAGAATTTCACCTTGAAAAAGGTCACATTGATCAATTATACGAATTAGATAACAAATTCCATGAAATCCTATACGAGGCTTCAAATAGCAAAATCATGAAACATGTTTTATCGGATTTTCATCATTATGTACAACGGGTCAGGAAAGTGTCTTTGTCTTCTGTGGATCGAGCAAAAGCTTCTATTAAAGAACACAAAGCCATCCTAGAGGCGCTAAAAATCGGTAATGGCAAGACAGCCAGTGAACTGACCAATAAACATATTGAGAATACGTCCCAAAATGTTAGTAAAAAAAAGATTGCTCAGATTTTGGATATGGATCATAATCAGTAGTATTAAAAAAGTAGTAACCATGGAGGAAAGTCTAAGGTTGCTACTTTTTTTGGTTTGTCTCAACTGATCCTATGAAAAACCATCCACAGAATTACGACGTCTTTATTTCTTCAAGTGCATCATGATGTTGCGTCCATGACTCATATAACTTCTCAAGAGAGGCTTCAAGGACTGACTTCTCTTCGGTGAGCCTAGTAGCCGCTTCATGGTCTGTATATACGGCTTCTAGACAGAGCTGATGATGTATGTTCTCTATTTGCTCTTCGTGGCTGTGAATATCCAACTCAGCCTTCTCAAGGAGGTTTTCCAGTCTTCGTCTTTCGGTTTTTTTGGCTTTATCATCTAACCAGTTGGATTTGTTTTCTGTTGTTATCTCAGAAAGTGCTGCTATTTCTTCTGAATTATTTATGTCATGCTGTCTTAAGAATTCATCATAATTACCTAAATAGGTTTTGATTTTTTTGTCGGACAAATGCATGACTTTATGGGCGACACGATTGACAAAATAGCGATCGTGAGATATAAACAAGAGCGTACCTTGATAACCGATTAACGCATTTTCTAGAATACTCTTTGAAATCAAATCCAAATGGTTAGTAGGCTCGTCCAAAATTAGGAAATTGGCTTCACTCAGCATCAGTTTTACTAAGGTCAAACGGCCTTTTTCACCACCACTTAACTTTGAAACCTGCTTAAAAACATCATCACTCTTAAAAAGATAGGATGCTAAGATGTTACGGATTTCTCCTTGTGAGAGTGTAGGGTAAGCGTCAGATATTTCCTCTATTAAGGTATTGTCTGAGTTTAACAATTGATGTTCCTGGTCGTAGTAGCCTATTTTAACTTTTGCACCAAGCTGAATCTGACCGGAATCGGCTTGCATAACTTTGTTGATGATTTTAAAAAGGGTTGATTTACCTGATCCGTTATCACCAATGAGTGCAATATGCTCACCTTTTTTTATTTCGAACTGAATATGATCTAGAAGCTCTATACGATCAAAAGACTTACATAGGTCTATGACTTTCATGACATCATGCCCGCTTTCATAACGGGGTTTTAATTGAAGATGCATATCAGCATGAACTTCCATAGGTCGGTCTAGACGTTCCACTTTTTCTAATAGTTTTTCACGGCTTTCAGCTCTTTTAATAGACTTTTCTCGATTAAATGAACGTAATTTTTTAATAACATCTTCTTGTTGCTTTATGGTCTTTTGTTGTTGATCATAGTGCTTAGCTTGGATTTCTTTAATATGAGCCTTTTTTTTCATAAAATCAGAGAAATTACCTTGGTATTCAATGGCTTTACCCATTTCAATCTCTATGGTTTTGTTTACAATTTGATCAAGAAAAAATCGATCATGAGAGATGATAAATAGGGTACCTTTATAGGCTTGTAAGAATCCCTCTAGCCAGCGAATGGCATCCATATCTAGATGGTTGGTTGGTTCATCTAACATAAGACAGTCAGGATTTAAGATGAGTTCTCTTGCAAGAGCCAGCCTTGTCTTCTGACCGCCGGATAGTTTAGACACTTCAAGATCAAAGTCGTCTTGTGAGAAGCCTAGACCTTTTAGAACACCTTTGATTAGACTTTCATATTGATAACCATCAATGGATTCAAAAAGATGACGTAATTTAGCATAATCTTCATTAAGTTTATCTAATAAATCAAGATCACCTTCATGAAGATGAATTTTTTCTTCCAAATCGGTAAGTTCATTTTTTATATGAACCAATTGCTCGTTGGCATTGTAAACAGTCTTGTAAAGGGACTGATTTGAATCGGATAATGCATTTTGCTTTAAATAGCCGAATGTTTTACCAGAAGCTTTATAGACAGAACCACGATCAGCTAAAAGTTCACCGGTAATGATTCTAAAAAGTGTGGTTTTACCGGCACCGTTGATTCCAATGAGTGCTACTTTTTCGCCTTCATTGATAATGAAATTAATATCCTTTAATAAGGTATCTACGATAAATGATTTAGTAATATTTTTACAACTTAATATCATGACTGTATCCTTTCTCTATCTATGTTTCGACATTATCATACCATTAATTAGAACCATTGAAAAGAAAAAGGAAAGTAAGGTACAAAATAAACAATATACCAATTAGAATTGACAGTTATTTAACAAATAGCTATAATGGTATTAAGATATGGAAGAAAGGGGGCAATGATATGTCAGATAAGAGAATATCGACAGCAGTTATAAAAAGATTACCTAGATATTATAGATATCTTGGAGAACTACTTGAGAATGATATCGTTCGAATCTCCTCAAATGAACTAAGTCAACGTATGGGTGTTACAGCTTCTCAAATCCGTCAGGATTTAAATAATTTCGGTGGGTTTGGTCAGCAAGGTTATGGGTATAATGTAAGTCACCTGTATAATGAGATTGCGAAGATTTTAGGGCTTGAGAATCACTACAGTGTGATTATAATAGGTTCCGGTAACTTAGGTCAGGCTTTAGCCAATTATACAGATTTTGAAAAGCGTGGTTTTGTAGTAAAAGGACTTTTTGATGTCAACCCAAGATTGGTGGGGATATCTGTTCGAGGCATGGATGTACAAGATATGGATCAACTTAAAGATTTTGTTGTAGAAAACAACATTGATATAGCCATATTAACCGTCCCGAAAAACAAAGCACCTGCAATAGCCAATGATCTATGTGAATGGGGTATTAGAGGTATATGGAATTTTGCACCTGTTGATTTACAGATTAATAACTATGATGTGGTGGTTGAAAATGTTCACTTATCAGAAAGTCTGATGACTTTATCTTATCGAATTAAGGATTCTGAGTAAAAGTTTGAAATGTAACATGTTTGTAACATATTTAATACTTGGTCAAGTTATAATAAGAGATAGGAAATGGTTTGAAGTTGATGGTACTCAGCTCAGAATTTTTTCTATCTTTTTTTATGATTAACTTAACCTTCCTATTTTAACAATGCAATCATCAAATACGATGTTAGGAGTTGTCATGATGGATAAAAAACCTCACATACAGATAAAGAAATCCGAACACATAGTCGTACTTGATCAGAATTGGCACAGTTTATTCACAGGTAGAAAACCATACAAAATAAAAATGTTAGAAAGTCAACTGAATAAACTATTAAAAGAACAGGGTAAGGTTAATACAGAATATAAAGCGTACAAAGTTTTGAAAAAAAAGATGATGGATGACATCATTTCGGGTATGTCTGTTGCTTTTGACGATAAGCACGCAGAAGGCACAAAGGAACTGAAAAAAAAGCATAAGCATATTCAAGAGATTAATGGTAAGTTTGATGCCTACGAAAAGAGAAAGCAAGAACTACCTCATGAAATAGAAAAAGTGAATCAAACCTTGCTTAAAGAAAGCATGATTATTTTCTATGAGCGTATGATACATAATAAAGAAAAGAAAAGAAGGCTTGAATCTGAAATTCAGACCATACATGATAAAGTCAAAGAACTTGTTGGTAAAAAAGAAGATTTGGATGAAGAGAATACAAGGCTTTATGAATTTATGCATGATTTGGCCGGTTTAGAAGTTATTGAACAATTGGATTCACATTACTTCGGAGGTGAAGAATGATTGTTGGCATAGGTAATGATATGATAGAAATAGAACGAATTCTTAAAGCAATATCTAGGCCAAAATTTTTAACGAGATATTTTACAAAAGCGGAACTTAATCTATTTAGGGATAGAAAAATGAACCCATCTACCATTGCAGCGAATTTTTCTGCCAAAGAAGCTGTAACCAAAGTTTTTGGGACTGGGTTTAGAGAGTTTGGTCTAAAAGATGTAGAAATATTAAGAAATGAACTTGGAAGACCCTATATTAAGTTGTACGGACAAGCAAAAGAGATTGAAAAGCAAATGGGAATCGACAAATGGCACATTACAGTTTCACATACGAAGTCAATGGTTTCCGTTGTTGTATTGGGAGAGAAATATGATTGTAGCAAAGAGTAATCAAGTGGCACTGATGGATCAGACAACAATCAAGGATTATGCAATCCCTGGGATAGTTTTAATGGAACATGCAGCTATGGCTGTGTGTGATGTGGTCTCTAAAGATCGCAAGTCAATACTGGTTGTGTGTGGCGTTGGCAATAATGGCGGAGATGGCTTTGCTATTGCCAGAAATTTGATTCAGAGAGGTGAAAAGGTAACAGTTCTTGGTGTTGGCAATCCCTTACATCTTAAAAATGATGCAAAAATTATGTACGATAGTTTAGCTCATATTGAAACCGGGCTTTTTTGGTATGAAGTTTGTAGTGAAAAAAAACTAGATCACTTATTTCAAAACTGTGATGTTATTGTGGATGCTATTTTTGGTACAGGTTGCAATCGTGAGGTTTCTGAGGGTTATCTAGAAGTCATAGAGAGAATAAATAAAAAGAAGGCATATGTCATTAGTGTAGATATACCATCCGGTGTTAATAGTGATAATGGAAAAATCATGGGCGCGTGCGTAAAGGCAAGTTTGACGGTTACATTCACCTTACCAAAACTTGGCAATATCCTGTACCCAGGTGCAAAAGCAAGTGAACGACTTAAGGTTGTTGACATAGGGATACCGCAGAAAGTGTTGGAAGGTTTTGTTTTTGAATACGAAACCATTGATCAAGATACGATAAGACGCTTACCCTCAAGAAAAACCGATGGCCACAAGTTCACATATGGGAAAGTATTGATTATCGCAGGATCCAAAGATATGTCGGGTGCTGCTTATATGGCTGCCATGGCCGCATATAGGACAGGTACTGGATTGGTTGAGATTCTAACCCATGAAAGCTGCCGTATCAGCCTGCAATGTGCATTGCCGGAAGCCATCATAAAAACATATCAAGATGATTGTGAAAGTATAGAAAAAGCCATTGAAACCGTAAGTCAACAGATAGAATCCTATGATGCAGTACTTATTGGTCCTGGACTTGGACAATCAGAATCAGCTCAACATCTTTTAGCTTTTGTACTTTTACAACCCTATGTACCAATTATTATGGATGCGGATGCTCTTAACTTGCTCTCTGCAAATTTTGATATTCTTTTAGAATCATCTGCGCCTATTATTATGACGCCACATATTGGTGAAATGTCAAGACTTACGAAATTCCCTACTGAAGCGATTAATGAAAATACAGTGGAATTTGCACAAGCATTTTCTAAATCCAATCAAGTCATTACAGTTTTAAAAAGCCATCGTACGGTGGTCTGTAATCAAGAGGGTCTTTGCTGTATTAATCTTTGCGGCAATGATGGCATGGCGACAGCCGGTTCAGGAGATGTACTGGCCGGCATCATAGCTAGTCTTGTTGGACAAGGTATAGAACCATTTGAAAGTGGTGTTTTAGGCGTAGCCATACACAGTTTATCGGGTGATTTAGCATATAGAAATATAGGACGACATGGTTTGATGGCTCATAATATAATAGATGCCATTCCAAAGATTATGATGAGTACAGATAGTCAAAACAGAGAAGAATAGAAGATTAAGGAGACAGATGGATGAGGCATTATCAGCGTGTCATAGCAGAAATCAATTTAGACGCCATTATACATAATTATAGAGAAATTAAAAAATATCTATCAGATGACACTAAGATTTGTAGTGTGATTAAGGCAGATGGCTATGGCCATGGTGCAATACCTATAGCTAAAACTTTAAGTGAAGAAGGTGTAGATGCCTTTGCAGTAGCAGCTTCTCATGAAGCCGTTCTACTTAGAAAAAACAAAATACATTGTCCCATATTGGTATTAGGATATACTAGTGAAGATGATTATCATGATATGGTCAAACATGACATCACTCAAACGGTTTTTCGCTTAGATATGGCTGAAAAGCTTTCAGCAGTCGCAATGCAGTTGGGTAAGAGGGCACGTATTCATATTAAAATAGATACAGGAATGGGTCGAATAGGTTTTATGCCAGACGATCAATCTCTACAAGTTATAAAAAAAATATCTAAATTACCTATGCTTGAAATAGAAGGAATATTCACCCATTTTTCAAGAGCAGATGAATCCGATCATAGTATAAGTCATAATCAGTTAAAAGTCTTTCAAAGTTTTATCGCCAAACTTAAAGAAGCAGGAATTGAATACTATGACATACATATGTCAAACAGTGCAGGATTAATAGAAGTGCAGCAGGCTGAGTTTAATATGGTACGCGTTGGAATTGCTCTATATGGCCTATATCCTTCAGATGAAGTGAATCATACATCCATTAAGCTTAAACCAGCCTTAACCCTTAAGAGCAATATTATTCTACTCAAAGAAATGGATAAAGGCATGCCGATTTCTTATGGCGGTACGTATGTGACCAGTAGAAAAACCATAGTAGCCACTATACCTGTAGGCTATGGTGATGGTTACCCAAGGGCCCTGTCATCAAAGGGTCGGGTGCTGATTCACGGTTCTTATGCTCCGGCTATCGGACGTATTTGTATGGACCAGTTTATGGTAGATGTGACAGACATAGAAGGTGTTAAAGAAGGTGATGAAGTGGTACTCATTGGAGAGATGAAGGGTCAACATATATCTGTAGAAGAAATAGCCTCCTATATGAACACCATTAATTATGAAGTGGTTTGTCAGCTGGGAAAAAGAATCCCACGGGTGTATTATAAGAATCAAAAGCCAGTTCTATCCATTGATTATTTTTAAGTGTTAAATAAAAAATGAAGCCATAATATAAAATGGTTATAATAACTCGGTAGGAAGCAGATATAAGTGAAGGCTTATGTCTGTTTTAGTCTGCCGAGCCAATAATATAAAGGATAAGAGACAAAAAAATGAAAAAACGCAAAAATAAAATTATTGAGGAAATAAAAATCATTGAAAATGCCAGTCATGCAAGTGATATCGATGTTAGAAGACATTTTTATGCAAAGCTATTTGCTATTGCTATGCCTATGGCACTCCAAAACCTTGTCACATCTTCATTAAACCTAATTGACACATTTATGATCAGTTCGCTCAGTACAGCCTCTATTGCAGGTGTTACAGCAGCAAATAAGCTATTTTTTATACTCTTTCTCTTTCTATTTGGCATCAGTAGCGGTTCATCTATTTTGACCGCTCAGTATTGGGGCGTCAAGGATGTGAAAAACATTAGAAGGGTGCTTGGAATATGTCTCATGCTCGGCATAAGCGGTGCTTTCTTGTTTACGACAGCCGCCTTATTCGTACCTGAGATGGTGATGAGAATCTTCACAAATCAACCCGGTGCAATATCAGAAGGTGCAAGTTATTTGAGGATTATCGGATTCAGTTATATACCGACTTCTATTACTTTTGCCTATGTTTTTATACTAAGAAGTACGGGCAATGTAAAGCTACCCATGAAGATCAGCATAATTGCAATAATACTCAACACCTTTCTCAATTGGGTATTAATATATGGTAATCTTGGCGCACCTGCCCTTGGTGTATCAGGGGCGGCTATTGCGACGGTTATTGCTCGTGGATTGGAATTTGCTTTACTTATGGGTATCATCTATCGTAACAATGAAGTAGCAGCAGCTCGACTCAATGAACTACTAGATATTAATAAGATTTTTTTTGCAAAATATATAAAAACAGTATTGCCAGTCATCTTTAACGAGCTAATATGGGCAGTTGGTGTTACCATGTATGACTTGGTCTATGGTCGCATGGGTGAATCTGTAATGGCGGCTATGGGTATTACCAAAACCATAGAGCAAATGACTTTTTTCTTTATCTATAGCTTAGGTAATGCTTCAGGTGTAATCCTAGGTAATCAAATGGGTACGGGGGATATGACGCAGGTCTTTTACTATGCAAAGAAGTTGGTGAAGATTATGGTTATTATTGGTCTGAGCATGAGTGTTATTTTATTTCTTGCTTCAGGACCACTGGCAAACTTTTTCCAAGTCGAGCCTCTTGTAGCCACATACATTCAAAACTGTATTCGAGTACTGGCTGTAGTAACAGTGATAAAGGGACTGAATATGCTCATCATCGTCGGAATCTTAAGAAGTGGTGGCGATACGACGTTTGCAATGTATTTAGATGGCGGCGCAGTATGGCTTGTGGCCGTACCCTTAGTTTTCTTAGGCGGCTTCGTGTGGAAATTAGAAATTCAGTATGTCTATATGCTGGCACTGACAGAAGAAGTTGTTAAAGTATCTATTGGACTTTACAGAGTATGGTCTAAGAAATGGATCAATAATCTTATTTTTGAGGATTAACAGGTATCAGGCTGTAATAGATACAAAAATTTGCTGTCACATCAGTCCACCCAACTAGTAGAGGTGAATGATCATCCAATTCATGTTTATAGTGAAGGAGAAGGTCCGAATACATTTGTCTTTATGTCTGGTCTTGGCACCAGTTCACCTTATTATGACTTTAAAGTTCTATATGAAAAATTTTTAGATAATCATCAAATAGTTATTATTGAACGACCAGGATACGGCTGGAGTGATATTACATCTAATGATAGGGATCTTAGGACTGTTTTAGAAGAAAGTCGTCAGGCACTTAAACTAGCAGGCATTGAAGGTCCTTATAACTTAGTACCACATTCTTTAGCGGGTATAGAAGCAATTTATTGGGCGCAAGAATACCCTGAGGAAGTTAGTAACATTTTCGGTTTAGATCCTTTAGTACCGGGATACTATGAACAACAGGAGGAAATGGACAATCCTTTATCACCATTCATTACCTTCTTAGCAAGAAGTGGACTCATGCGACAGCAACCAGGTGTTTGTGAAGATAATTTCTTCGCCATTAAAAAAGGCCATTTAAATGAAAATGAAACTGAAATTGCTTGTACATTATTCATGCGGAGAGTGATGACTAAGAACATGTGGGAAGAATACCGTAGCCTTGAAGAAAACAGTCAATTGGTTTTAAATAATGACCGACCCAATGTACCCATCTACACCTTCATCTCTTCAGAGAATGACGAAGATTGGCAAAAAATCCTTTCGGATTACTCAGATGAAAGTTTTCTTCTAGATGCTCATCATTATGTTCACCTAGATGAGACAGATTTCATCGCTAAAAAGATTCTTGAGAGTCTTGAATAATCAAATGATTAAAATAATCCCTTTCAAATTAGAACGTTGAGAGGGACTATTTTTTTATGCCCATAACTAATTGTACATTACTAACTATTCAGAATCTCTGATAAAGACCTGATAAATTTCATTTAACATGGCATAAGTTTTAGGACAAAGAAGCTATAAAAAGGGTATTTAAGATTGCCACAGACTGGGCAGATATGGACAGTAGACTCGAACAGATAAGAAAAACTAAAACCAGATGTGTAGAGGATAAAGTAGTCATGGAAGGGTTTTAGCCGACGAATTTAGATATACTAAAGTCTAGTAGCCAAAATCCTAAATGGGCTGGCTTTTTAAGCATGCAAAATTTATGGAAAAGGTACAATAAATTTCAAAACTATGGTAAGATGGTTTTCAAAGAACTCATGATATCTCATTAGGATTTCTCTATCCTTACTTTTTCGACAGCAAATTAACGCGACCAACCTATTGTCAGTAAAGAAACCTTCGAAAAACCCAAGCCATTAGAACTAAGCGTAATTGCAACATGGAAAAAAGTATTGTCCAGATAGTAAAGGCATTCATGGAACTGTAATTGAGGAAGTTTTGTTAAAGTCTTTAATGAAATGTGCCAGCATAACAGAAAAATCATAGAAGAGTTTATACAGGCTATTAAAGATACTTTAAGTGAAAGTGCCAGAAAGAAAGAACTTACAACGCTTAAGAAAGAACTGAGTAAGGTTGTTATTGAGCTAAATAATCCTCATTATCACCCGACCTACGTGGTATGAGTTGTTATTGTATGAGCAAAAAATATGAATTATCTTGACATAAATTGTAATAGAGAGATAAAATGTCACATATAGATAATAGCAAAAAAGGAGTAATTATGAGATTTATATCATGGAATATTGATTCATTAAATGCCGCTTTAACAAGCGATTCTAATAGGGCAGTGCTTACAAGAAAAGTAATTGCTACAATATTAGAGAAGGATCCAGATGTTATTGCTTTGCAAGAAACGAAGTTACCTGAAAAGGGGCCAAGCAAGAAGCATATTGAATGTTTAGAAACCTTATTTAAAGGATATACTTATAAATGGCGAAGCTCTATGGCGCCAGCTAGAAAAGGTTATGCGGGGACCATGTTTTTATATAAGGACAAATACACCCCAAAAGTTGATTTTCCAGAGATTGAGGCTCCAGATACCATGGATTTTGAAGGAAGAATTATGACCTTAGATTTTGGGGCATTTTATCTTACTCAAGTCTATACCCCTAATGCAGGCGATGGGCTTAGAAGATTGAAAGAAAGACAAGTATGGGACGCAAAGTATGCCAAGTACCTTCAAAAACTAGATAAAATAAAACCGGTTATAGCAACAGGGGACTATAATGTAGCCCATAATGAGATTGACCTAGCTAACCCTCAGAGCAATCATATGTCAGCCGGTTTTACGGATGAAGAACGTGAAGGCTTTACAAATTTACTGAGTAAGGGGTTTACAGATACTTTTAGGTACGTTCATGGTGATGTGACAGGTATATACTCCTGGTGGGCACAACGGGTAAAAACAAGCAAAATCAATAACACCGGTTGGAGGATTGATTATTGGCTCGTTAGTAATCGGCTAACGGATAGAATTGCTAAATCTGAGATATTGGACTCTGGCGATAGGCAAGACCATGCGCCCACTATGTTGGACATTGCGTTATGACCAAAGGACGAAGGAGGAACCAAGAGAACCGTCCGGTCTACCTCCGGTCTAGTCCCTCCGGTCTACGGTCTTCTAACAACTATTTGGAAAAATACTAGGAGAAAACATCATGTCGCTTTTAATCATAATTTATTTAGCATTTATCAGTCTAGGATTGCCGGATGCATTACTGGGTTCCTCATGGACAGTCATGCACTTGGAGTTTGGGGTATCTATAGAGTTTGCCGGGGCAATCGCTATGATCATCAGCGGAGGCACTATTTTATCCAGTTTATTATCGTCCAGAGTTATTCGTAAATTTGGTACAGGAAAAGTTGTTGCCGTGAGTGTTACGATGACGGCGATTGCACTTATAGGCTTTTCGCTATCCAGTGCAATATGGATGCTTATGTTATGTGCCATACCACTTGGGTTAGGAGCTGGAGCCGTTGATGCTGCGCTGAATAACTTTGTTGCACTGCATTACAAACCACGTCATATGAATTGGCTTCATTGTTTTTGGGGTGTAGGCGCATCGGGGGGACCTTTAATTCTAGGAGTAATTATAGCTAGTAATGGTACTTGGAGAGATGGGTATACAGTCGTTGGGATCATTCAGTTTGCTTTGGTTGTTGTATTATTCCTCACATTACCCATGTGGAAAAGATTTGCAATAGATGTGTCGAAAGATGAACATGAAGAGATGACCTTTATATCTAATCGCAAAGCTTTTAAGATTAAAGGCGTAAAATTAGTTCTTGTTACATTTTTATTTTACTGTTCATTGGAAGCAGGTACAGGTTTGTGGGCAGCCAGTTATTTAACTACACAAAGAGGCATATCACCTGCTAGTGCCGCTTTATGGACATCGATGTACTATGGTGGTATAACACTAGGTAGATTCTTGTCCGGAATCATTGCGGATAAAATAAAAGGAGAAACGCTTATTAGAGGCGGTTTGGTTATGATTCTTGGAGGGGTTTTCTTTTTAATATTGCCTTTGCCGTCAATTATAAGTATGTCAGGTTTGCTTCTAATTGGTCTTGGTTGTGCACCGATTTATCCGAGTATGATACATCTAACACCTGAACGTTTCGGTAAGGTTGCATCACAATCTATAATAGGACTTTCCATGGCGTTTGCATATGTAGGAAGTACATTTATGCCACCACTTCTTGGAGCGGTTGCTTCTGTCTTAACCTTAAAAATCCTACCTTATGCATTACTAATATTCGCTGTTGGTATGATTATAAGCAGTGAGCGTTTAAGAAAGAATCTAAATTAGAAAGTTGAGTACTTAGATAATAGCAGTAATGGAAAAGTATTCTATACCCATTTTAGATATAATGGATATAGATATTTAACCGGATATGGAGGGCTATTATGAAGTGGTTGGAAATTGGTAGGGTACGTGTTGATTCTATTAAGAAAGAAATAACTGTAAATCTACATGATGGGTATGATAAAGCATTGAATAAGTTGGATATGTTTTCCCATTGTATGTTGTTTTCTCTTATGGAAGATAGAATTGAAGTATATGTAGCACAAATTCTTGGAATGAGTGAATTTAAAAGTCAGTTGAACCTTAAAATACCTCCAAATGATTTAGATGCACATAAAAAATACATGGACTTAGATTCGGGACAGCTTGTAGATATTAAACCATATTTTCCGGTAGAAGAGGTAATACTAGAAGCTAAAGAATCAAGAAATAGATTTTGTCTAAATTATAAAGACTATGTTATTGGCACGTATTTGGTGTATGGAAAGCGAACCCTTATTCAACTTAACAAAAATTTAGTTGAAGATATTAAAAGGGAATCAAATCACATTCAAAGGATTAAGAAAGGTGACTATATCCGAGTGTTATGGTGGTTTGATCGGTTTGATAAAGATTCTTATAGAAAAACAAGAATGTGCAATCCGCCTTACAACGATGCCCCCAGAATGGGTATATTTGCTACAAGGTCACCTATTAGACCCAATCCAATGGGGTCAACCCTTGTACTTGTAGAAGAGGTGGATTATCATACCGGTACCATTGATGTATTAGGTTTTGATGGTTTCTTAGGATCAAAGATATTTCAACTGATGTTCTATCAACCATCAATTGATATGGTAGAGGATGCTAATGTGCCACCTTGGGTATCCCACTGGACTGGGTACAAAAGCTTTGAACAAGCAAAGGAAATTAATCTCGCAACGAAAGAAAACCTTCTTGAAAGAGCCATAGATTTTGACAACATAGAATTGTGTGATGAACTTGAGATGAATCAACAAGTTGAGAATGATTATGATGATAAAGAGATTCATATATTTAATGCCCATATACATAATCTAAAAAACATATATCTATCCATTCCCAAAAACAGTATTACCCTAATTACAGGTGTGAGTGGAAGTGGTAAATCCAGTCTAGCTTTTGATACGATATATGCTGAAAGTCAAAAGCAATTTATGGATTTGGTCTTATCCAATCAGATGTTAAACGACACATTTTCAGAGGCTTTTGTAGATAGAATTACGGGACTACAACCGGCTATAGCTATTGAACAAAGGATATTGGGTGCCAATCCTAGGTCCACAGTAGGGACAGTTACTAAGATTGCAGATATTTTAAAATTAATATTTTCAATAATCGGGGAGCGCTTATGTCCAACTTGTCATAGTGTTGTTGGTGATTCTAATGTTTGTAATAATTGTGGTGAGGTTTTATTTGACCCTACACCCCAGTTGTTCAGCTACAATCATCCTGATTACATGTGTCAAGTATGTAAAGGTTTGGGCGTAGAAATGCGCATTGATCGGGAAAAGATTGTTGAATATCCCGAAAGATCATTGTTAGATGGTGCGTCTTCCTTGTATGGTGATTTAAGAAAACATAGAAAAGCACCAAATGCAAATTGGATGCGTGGAGAAATATTAGCCTTAGCGGACGATTTGAAAGTGGATTTGGAAGGATCATTTAGGGAATTACCGGAAGAATTTAAGCAGCAATTCTTTTATGGTTCAAATGGACGAGAAGTAAGCTTGCAATACAAAAATTCAAAAGGTAGAAGTGGCATTATTACAAGGCCGGTAGAAGGCGCGGTTAACCTCATTGAGCGACTAACGCATGATACGAGTTCTTCAAGAATGGTAGAACAAGCACAGAAATATATGTCTAAACAAACATGTAGTATTTGTCAGGGGGAACGATTAAGACAAGAAGGTAGATTGGTCAATATTCTTGGTTATAGATATGTGGAGATAGTCCATCTGAATATAGAGCAACTTCGTATATGGTGCCATAGAATCTTCATACAACTTAATAAGACGCAGCAGGATAAAACGAAAATGCTTTTTATTAAATTTAATCAAAGATTAAAAAGAATCATAGATGTAGGATTAAGCTATATAGCTCTTGATAGAAGTATACCAAGTCTATCAGGAGGAGAAGCCCAACGCCTTAAATTAGCGACACAATTTGGCACAGGATTAACGAATATTTTATATATTATGGATGAACCATCCAAAGGCTTACATCCTAAGGATTACAAGTTTTTGATGGAAGCTATTTGGTGTAAGTGGTTCGGGAAAAAGCAGTCTAATATCAAAAACCTTATACCCATATATGATGAAATCTCTTGGAAAAAACATGGAAGAAATGGGACGTTTGGAGTCCATAAATGGTTTGGAATCCTTTGAGGATGTATCTTATGTTAATCAAAAACCAATAGGTAACAATTCAAGATCCAAACCCGGAACCTATACAGGGGTATTTGATTTAATTAGAAAGTGTTATGCAGATACAGAACAGGCAAAAAATATGCAATTATCTAAAGCACATTTCAGTTTTAATTCTTCTAAAGGACAGTGTCTAGAATGTAGTGGTCTAGGTGAAGTATCTGTGAACATGCATTATATGGATGATTTATATGTATATTGTAATAAATGTCATGGTAAGAGATATTGTAATGAAGTGTTAGAAGTCAAAAGGAAGAATTTATCAATAGGGGATCTTCTTGATACTGAGGTTCATGATTTAATAGAGGTTTTTGAAGAAGAGAAGGAAATTGCCCAACAACTCTCTATGTTAGACCAAGTTGGATTAGGTTATCTAAAGCTTGGTCAAAGTGCATCAACACTTTCAGGTGGTGAAGCACAAAGAATAAAGCTGGCAAAAGAGCTATATAAAAGAGAATGCAAAAGCATCTTATATATATTAGATGAACCAACGACCGGTCTAGATGAAGAAGATGTTGAAAAAGTGATATCTGTTTTAACAGATCTGAAAGAAAAAGGTGCAACTATTATTGTCATTGAACACAACATTAAAATGATTAAGGCATGTGATTACATTATAGAGCTTGGCCCAACAGGAGGAAATCAGGGAGGGCATATCACTAAAGTCGGTTATCAGAGTGTCTCTCTTTAATCAGCGCTGCCCTTATGTCTTAAGGATTGTCAAAAATACTAATTAATGATAAAATAGCCTGAGACAAGTTGTTTGAATCAGTTATTAAAAATAGGATTAAAGGAGCAATATCCATATGTCTGGACATTCGAAGTTTGCCAATATCAAGCATAAAAAAGAAAAAAATGACGCTCAAAAGGGTAAGATTTTTACAAAATTAGGTAGAGAAATCATGGTTGCCGTAAAACAAGGTGGCGCAGATCCTGAGAACAATACAAGACTTAAAGAAATCATCAACAAAGCCAAGGCCAATAATATGCCCAACGATACCATATCTAGGAGTGTGAAAAAGGCTTCAGGAGAATCAAATGATGTAAGTTATGAGACCATAACTTATGAAGGTTATGGTCCGGGTGGTGTAGCGGTTATGGTAGTTTGTCTAACAGATAATAAGAACAGAACGGCGGCCAATGTACGCCATGCCTTATCCAAATATGGTGGTAACTTAGGGACAACTGGCTGTGTCTCTTTTATGTTTGAGAAAAAGGGACAGATTATCATAGAAAAATCCGATGATATTGACGAAGATGAATTGATGATGGCGGCAATAGAAGCCGGTGCAGAGGATATGATTACTGAAGAAGAAGGCTATGAGATTCTTATAGAGCCGGAGATGTTTAATCAAGTTCACGACGCCATGTCAGAACTGGGTTATACATTTTTATCAGCAGAAATTACCATGATGCCATCAACCATGACGGAGCTAGGTGGAGATGATGAAATAAAAGCCATCGAAAAAATGTTGGATCATTTAGAAGAAGATGATGATGTTCAAGATGTGTACACTAATTGGGACCGTTAATAAGGTATAACCAATAGGTAAGCAAAGGGGCTTTCCTGATAAAAACGTTATGTTTTTCAGGATTGCCTTATTCTTTGTGTAAAATATGGCTGGATGATAACTTTTATGATAAAATGAATAAGCAAAAGTGAACAAATATCATGTATTATAATACCGGAAAAGAGGTTGTTATGTCAGAGATTATGCGCATGAAGGCATTGGTGGCATTATTATCAAAAGCTTCCAAAGCTTATTATCAAGAAAACCGTGAAATCATGTCCAACCTTGAATATGATCAACTTTATGATGAACTCGTAGCCCTTGAAGAGAAAAATGGACTGGTTTTACAAGGAAGCCCAACCAATCAGGTGGGTTATGAAATTGTCAGCAAATTACCTAAAGAAGCCCACAATTCTACAATGCTATCTTTAGATAAGACCAAAAGTCGAGATGATTTATTGAACTGGTTGGGTGACAAAAAGGGTCTGCTGTCTTGGAAACTGGATGGCTTAACGCTCGTCTTAACCTATGAAGATGGCATTCTGGCCAAAGGTGTTACAAGAGGAAACGGTATCGTTGGGGAAGTCATAACCAATAATGTACGTGTTTTTGACAATGTACCTCATAAAATCAACCATAAAGGTACTTTGGTTTTAAGAGGGGAAGCGGTCATCAAATACTCTGACTTTGAAAATATTAATGCTTTACTAAGCGAAGAAGAGCAATATAAAAATCCTAGAAATTTATGTAGTGGAACGGTAAGACAGTTAAACAACGCCATTACCGCCAGTCGACATGTGAATTTTTTTGCTTTTCAGTTGGTAAGTGGTGAGGGTCTAAAGTGGGACGCTAAGTCAGAACAACTGAATTGGCTTGGGACTTTAGGTTTTGATGTTGTCCCATTTAAAGAAGTGGATCGTCATAATCTATTGACACAACTGGATATTTTTGAAAAAGAAATAATGGGTAATGATTTTGCATCAGACGGACTTGTATTAACCTTTGACTCAAAGGCTTATTCTGAAAGTCTTGGTGTAACTTCCAAGTTCCCCAAGCATTCTATTGCTTTTAAGTGGCAAGATGAAATCAAAGAAACCCAATTAAAAAGTGTTGAGTGGCGTGCATCAAGAACAGGACTGATTAATCCTATTGCTCTATTTGACCCGGTAGAGCTTGAAGGCACAACGGTGAGCAGAGCAAGTCTACACAATGTGAGCATTCTAAAGCAACTTGAGTTGGGTGTAGGTGACATCATAGAAGTGTATAAAGCCAATATGATTATACCTCAGGTTGCCGGCAATCAAACCAGAAGCAATACATTAGAAATTCCGGGAGAATGCCCGATTTGTAAACATCAAACTGAAATCAAAAAAGTTCAGGATGTGGAAGTATTATACTGTAACAATATGGCATGTGGCGCTAAGAAAATCAAAGCTTTAGCTCATTTTGTCAGTCGTGATGCCATGAACATCGACGGTTTAAGTGAGGCAGGCATTGAAAAATTTGTAGAGATGGACCTAATACATGAGTTGGCAGATTTATATCGTTTGGAACAGCATAAGGATATAATTATAAATAGTGAAGGTTATGGTGAAAAATCCTTTGAAAATCTGATAGCAGCCATTCATACATCAAAAAAGGTTAAGCTAGAAAATCTTATTTATGCTCTAGGCATTCCAGGTGTTGGCCTAAGCAATGCCAGATTGCTTTCCAAATATTTTGATCATAATTTTGAAAAAATCAAAGAAGCAGATATAGAGACATTAGCTAATATTGAAGGTTTTGGTGAAATCATTGCCAAATCCTTATATGATTTTTTCCATAATCCTAGCTATGTAAAAACGATAAAAGCCTTGGAAAATTATATTGAGATTGAAAAACCAGAGGAAAATACTGTAGAACAGATTCTAAAAGATAAAACATTTGTCATAACAGGTAACCTAGAAACATATGCCAACAGAAATGCACTTAAAGATGAGATAGAAACCTTAGGCGGTAAGGTGACAGGCAGTGTGACAGGAAAAACAACGTATTTGATAAACAATGATGTCACTTCGACGTCCGGTAAAAATAAAAAAGCCAAAGAGTTAGGTGTTTCTATTATCAACGAACAAGATTACAAAAAACTAATAGATAACCAGTAGAAACAGATACAAACCTATGAAATATAAGATGATGTTATATGGCATGTTTCTTGATATAAGCCTAAGGAAATGGTAGAATGTACGGTATCTGGCCCTGGACTAGATGAAGGGGCTAAACTGTGGTTGTAAAATAAAAAGAAATCATGTCGCATAAATTATAGAAAATTAAGACTTGGAGGTTATGAGATGAAGATTACCAGAGAAGAAGT
The DNA here is from genome assembly GCF_029210395.1 of Petrocella sp. FN5. Taxonomy (GTDB): domain Bacteria; phylum Bacillota; class Clostridia; order Lachnospirales; family Vallitaleaceae; genus Petrocella. Next base: position 59,482 of record NZ_JARGDP010000007.1, read on the forward strand.
TGAACATGTGGCCCACTTGGCACGGCTCAATCTAACAGAGGCTGAAAAAATTCAAATGACCAAAGATATGGAAGCGATTATCGGCTTTGCAGATCAAATTAATGCTCTAGAAATTGGGGATGTTATACCCACAGCTCATGTCATTCCAATTAACAACGTATTTAGGGAAGATGTGGCTAGACCTTCAATGGACCGAGAAAAATTACTTCGCAACGCGCCCAATCAAGAAAATGGGTGCTACAGTGTACCAAAAGTTGTAGAATAGGAGGCATATCATGCTATATCAGAAATCAGTCAGTCAGTTGCAACATATGCTTCAAAACAAAGAAGTCACCAGTGAGGAAGTCACCCAGTCCTACTTAGACAGAATCGAAGTGGTGGACAAGAAGGTGGGGGCCTATATAACGGTAGCTACAGAGTCGGCTCTAGCGACCGCCAGATCAGTGGATAAGAAGAGAAATAAAGGTGAAGTTCTGTCACCCTTTGCAGGGATACCTATTGGTATCAAAGATAATATGTGTACTGAAGGACTTAGGACCACATGTGCATCAAAAATGTTGGATCATTATGTGCCACCTTTTGATGCTACGATTGTTAATAAAATCAAAGAAAACGATATGATTATCCTAGGCAAGTTGAACATGGATGAGTTTGCCATGGGGTCTTCTACAGAAAATTCCGCTTATCATGTGACCAAAAATCCTTGGCATTTAGATTACGTGCCCGGTGGAAGCTCTGGAGGGTCGGCAGCAGCAGTTGCAGCAGAGCTTGCACCCTTTACCCTAGGTTCAGATACTGGTGGTTCCATAAGGCAACCGGCTCATTACTGCGGTGTCGTGGGCATGAAACCTACTTATGGAAGGGTTTCTAGATACGGCTTAATTGCCTTTGCATCCTCTTTGGATCAGATTGGTCCGTTAACAAGAGATGTCAGAGATGCAGCACTTGCTCTAAATTTAATCTGTGGTCATGATAGAATGGATTCCAGTTCTGCTTTTGTGGATACACCGGATTTCACCACCTACTTAGATCAGGACATTAAGGGTATGCGTATTGCTTTGCCCAGAGAATTCATGGGCGAAGGCATAGCAGAAGACGTAAAAGCCAGCATATTAAAGGCCGTTAAAGTCCTAGAGCATATGGGCGCCATTGTGGATGAAGTACACATGGAAATGACGGAATATGCATTGCCATCCTATTATCTCATCTCCTCGGCAGAAGCATCCTCCAATCTGGCCAGATTTGATGGTATTAAATATGGTCACCAGGCAAAAGACTATGACACCCTTGTAGAACTTTATAAACAAAGTAGAGATGAAGGCTTTGGTGCCGAGGTGAAAAGACGTATCATGCTTGGAACCTATGCCCTCAGCTCCGGTTACTATGATGCTTACTATAAGAAGGCGCAACAAGTCAGAACCTTGATTAAGAATCAGTTTGATCTTCTTTTTGCTGAATATGACCTTGTACTTACCCCGACAGGACCAACGACGGCCTTCAAACTAGGTGCTAAGGTCAATAATCCTATCGAGATGTATCTCAACGATATTTGTACAGTACCTATTAACATAGCAGGTCTTCCAGCAATATCCTTAAACAGTGGCTTCGATCGAATGGGATTGCCTATTGGCCTTCAATTAATTGGAAAAGGCTTTGATGAAGGTACAATATTAAAGGTTGCACACGCTTACGAGCAGGCAAGAGTGCTTGATAAAGTAAGACCGGAATTATAGGAGGGCAGATAACATGGGTTATGAAGATTATGAAATAGTCATGGGTCTTGAAGTGCACTCAGAACTTAAGACCAACACAAAGATATTTTGCGATTGTAAGAATGAATTCGGTGGTGAACCCAATACCCACTGTTGCCCTATTTGCACAGGGATGCCGGGAACGCTACCTGTACTCAACGGAAAAGTTGTGGAGTATGCCATAAAGGCAGGTCTTGCAACCCATTGTAAGATCAACCAATTTAGTAAACAGGATAGAAAAAATTATTTCTATCCGGATCTACCGAAGGCTTACCAAGTCTCTCAGTTTGATTTACCTTTATGTTATGAGGGAGAAGTTGAGATTGAAGTTGAAGGTGAGATTAGGAAAATTGGGATCACAAGAATTCACATTGAAGAAGATGCCGGAAAGCTCAATCATGAGATTGGTGGCACCTTGGTGGATTATAACCGTTGTGGCATTCCTTTAATTGAGATTGTATCAGAACCGGACTTTAGATCACCGGTTGAAGTGGGCATATATATGGAAAAGCTTAGAACCATTTTGCTTTATGCAGATGTATCCGATTGTAAAATGAACGAAGGATCTCTAAGATGTGACGTGAACCTCTCCGTACGTAAAAAAGGTGTAAAAATACTTGGCACAAGAACAGAGATGAAAAACATCAACTCCTTTAGTTTTGCTGTAAAAGCTGCTGAGTACGAAGCCAAAAGACAAATAAAAGTCTTAGAATCGGGAGGTACCATCATTCAGGAAACTAGACGATGGGATGAAGCAAAGGGTATAACTGTCTCCATGCGTACGAAGGAAGAAGCCCATGATTACAGATATTTCCCTGAACCGGATTTGATGCCGATTATTACAACCGATGAACAGATTCTTAAATGGAAAGCATCACTCCCAGTTATGCCAGATGTGAGAAAAGCTAGTTATATGGAGGATTATGGGTTGGGAAGCAAAGAGGCGGACATTCTAGTGGCCTCCAGAAAAATGGCTGATTTCTTTGAAGCCGGTGCCAGTTGCTCCAAGAACCCAAAAGCGGTCGCCAATTGGATTATCTCTGAAGTGTATAGTCGTTTGAATGAAGATGAAAAAGAACAAGGTCCTATGCCCATTAAGGGAGAAGATCTTGGCAACTTGGTTAATCTGATTGAAGAAGGAACAATTAGTGGCAAAATGGCTAAGACTGTTTTTGAAAAAATGTGGCAAACCGGTAAATCCCCAGCGACCATTGTGGAAGAAGAAGGCTTAAAGCAAAACAGTGATGAAGATGCTTTAAGAACCATCGCTACAGAGGTGCTGAATAATAACGAAAAAATTGTAGCCGATTATTTAGGTGGCAAGGAAGCAGCCATTCAGTCACTTATGGGACAAATGATGAAAGCCACTAAAGGCAAGGCCAACCCTAAGATGGTCATTGATTTATTAAAAGAATTATTAGAAGCAATGAGGTAATAAAAAGGTGGACATTCACAAGGATAACGTGAAGGTCCACCTTTTTTTAAGCATTGCCGATGACATGCGGCTTTAGGCGATCATAGTCATCAAAAGCCCTTGACCTTGTTAGATAGATGGCCAGTACAGCCGTCAGATACCGTGTGGTGAAGATGGCAATCATGATGGCAATCTGATATTTAATGGCTGTAATAGGGATAGACCCGCCAAGAATCTGTCCGGTCATCATGCCAGGTAAGGAAACCAAGCCAATGGTCTCTATAGATGCAATGGTTGGGGATATTGAGCTTTTTAGAGCATGAACAAAATAAGGTTTTAACGCTTCAGAACGACTGGCAGATAGGGAAAGATTATAGTAATAGGTTTTTTCACCGTCTTTAATCTGCTTGTAAAAAGTGTTAATGGCAAGAATATTGCCGCTTAGACTATTACCAAGTAGCATACCGCCAATAGGAATCAGATATTGGGCATCAAAAATATCCGTCAGATTCACAATAAAATAATTAAAGAACATGAGTACAAGAAAATGGGGTATAAAAACAGCCAACCAGATAAGAAACCCAAATGTCTTAATGGATAGCTTGGTGGTTTTTAACATTGAATAGCTTGCAATGGTCATCATGAGCATGATATAGATGACATTAATCCAAGGTGTATTCTGATCAAAAAGCCATTGAAGGACTAAACCAATTAGAGAAAGCTGTAGAATCATTCTGAAAATAGCGAAGGCAATCTTAACATTCATCTTAATGGCATAATGAATATTAAAAAGGAAAACAGGTAAAACAAGGAAGAACAACATATACATATTAGATGTTTCCATTAAAAAGTCACCTCCCTAAGACTGCTTTCACTTTTCCAAAGGGCATCGTGAGATACAATAATAACGGTAGCATCCAGATTCATGATGTGATTCATAATTAAAGCCTTAAGATCGTGGTCAAGACCTGATGTTATTTCATCTAGTAATAGATAAGGTCTATTAAGTAGAAGGGCAATAATTAGTCCGATACGTTGTCTCTCACCACCGGAGAATTCTTGGATTTGGGTACTTAGAACTTGATCATCCAGTTGGAATGTTTTGCTAAGTGAAAGGAAATTGTCCTTATAATCCTTAATATGATGATTGACTTTGTATGAAAAAATCTTATCTAGCAAGGCTTCAGTGGTTAAAGATGGCAGATCCGTATCTTGGCTGACATAGGCGATTTTTTCACGTATGGCTTTTAGGTTGTGATGGTTTAATGTCATACCATCTATGACAATATCACCACTGTCCGGTTTGTCAAAGCCTAACAGAAAACGGATGAGTGTGGTTTTCCCACTCCCTGAAGATGCAGACAGAAGTACTTTCTCTTTGCATTCGATTTTTAGGTTAAAGTCTTTAAAAAGTACTTTATCACCATAACGTTTATTGATGTCCATGTAATGAATCATAGGCGCTCCTAGTGTTAATTCTAAGTTTGTAGTGACAATTCTTAAGGATGACTTGTTTTATCTCTCATCCGGTTATATAATGAACATAAACTAATTGATGACAGGTGGCAGACATGAATCTATTTAACAAGTACAGCTTATCTTTAATGAATAAAATTATTATAGCATTTGTGGCCTATTTTGTAATGGTATTAATTGCATTTTCCTTGATTGTTGTTTTGATTGACCGAGGACAGGTCTTATCTATTTCTAATGAATTTTCTCAAGCGATTGCCATAGACAAAGCAAAAACAGTTGAGCTTTGGCTGAATGAAAAAGTCAGCAACGTTAGTACGTTGGCTTTGACAAGTGAAGTTCAATCTATGAACCAAGATGCGTATCTACCTTTACTTGAATCCGCAATAAGTGACAAAGAGGATATCTATGGTCGCTATTTTGTTATTGATAGACAAGGGATTCTAATAGATACATTGGGGATAAGAAAAAACTTAGCAGAGGATTCCGAGTACCAAAAGACCATGGCGGGTGAAGTGCCAGTGGTGGTAGCTCAATCCTCCTATGATGACACCTTTAAACAACCTACTTTTCGTATCATGGTACCAATAGAAGTCAACGGAAGGGTACAGGGAGTTCTGGGTACGACGGTATTACTGAAAGACTTAAGTCAGCTCATATCATCTACAGCCATACAAGAAACTGGTTTTGCATGGGTGGTAGACGAATACGGTCAGGTTATAAGTCACAAAGATGCCAATCAGGTTTTGAATTTGAACATCATGTCAGACGAAAATACAGGTTACGAAGGCTTATCTGTCTTGAGTGAGCAAATGAAAGTCAATGGTCAAGGCGTTGGGACATTCACCAATCCAAAAGGTGAGAAAAATTATGTGACCTATGAAAGTATCCCAGGCTCTCCGGGATGGCATGTCATTATAACCTTATATGCATCAAGTGTATACAAGACACTTAGAGAACTATTTGTTTATATGACAGTTCTGGTGGTTGTACTTGGACTCATATCCTATTTGGTGACGTACTTGTTAGCCAAAGATATAACCGACGCCATAAAAAGACTTATTGGTGTTATGAATAAATTTACCAGTGGTGTTAAAGGCATCAGAGCCAAAGTTGAATCCCAAGATGAGATTGGTATGCTTTCGCAATCCTTCAATGCCATGGCAGACACCATTGTGGCTCATACAGATAATGTTGAAGAGCTTATCAAAGAACGTACTCAGATTTTAGCGGATTTGAATTATCAGATTGTAAGTCGGAATAAAGAACTTGGTACAATGAATGAAGAGCTTGAAAAAACCAATGATAAGTTACATGAACTAGCCTCTACGGATATGTTGACAGGGCTTTATAACAGGTATCAATTCGTAAGAGAATTGCAAAAAACCATTGAACTGGTTAATGTAGAAGATGAACAAAACTTTTCACTTCTTTTTATTGACCTAGATAACTTCAAGGAATACAATGATACTTTTGGACACGAAATCGGTGATTTCCTTTTAACCGAAGTGGCAAAAATCCTTAAGGAGAATGTAAGAGAAAATGATATCGTTGGTCGTTATGGTGGAGATGAATTTGTCATTATGCTAAGACAGGGTACTTATGATATTGCAAAAGCTATAGCTGAACGTATACATGGTGCAATCTTGGGACATGATGGTTTTAAGAAAGAGCTTTCGAAAAAACTGAATGGGGAAGTCAAAATTATGGGTAAGCACAAGTTATCCAGCTCTATTGGAATCGTAAATTATATGAAATCTATGAAAATCACAAAAGCCGAGGACTTATTGGTCATAGCAGATGAAACCATGTATAAGGCAAAAAAAGCAGGTAAATCCAGAGTCGTTGTTAATTGATTTATAAAGCCACTAAAAAGACCGTCCTATTTCATAATAGAAATATAACGGTCTTTTTAAGAACAACTAAAGAGAATCGATTTCCATAAGCCATGAACGAACAACCCCATCGCTTGGCATACGCCAATCACCACGAGGGGAGAGGTTTATGGAACCTACTTTGGGACCATCTGGCATACAAGAACGCTTAAACTGCTGACTGAAGAATCTTTTATAAAAAATTCGCAACCATTTTTTGATGATGGCTTCTGTATAGATTTCTTGAAACGCCAGATTGGCTAAGTAAAAGATCTTCGATGGTGAGAAGCCGAAACGAACACAGTAATAGAGGAAGAAATCATGTAATTCATAAGGGCCAATCAAATCCTCGGTTTTTTGGGCAATCGTTCCATCAGAATCAGGTGGCAAGAGTTCGGGGCTGACTGGTGTATCCAGTACATCTAGTAGAACTGTTTTGGCAGAATCCGGTGTTTTGTGATGAGCGACCCAGTTGACCAAATATCTGACCAAGGTTTTAGGAATAGAAGCATTCACCGCATACATGGACATATGGTCACCATTGTATGTGGCAAAACCTAGCGCCAACTCGGATAAATCTCCAGTACCTACAACGATACCACCTGCCTTATTAGCATAATCCATTAGGATTTGTGTTCGCTCACGAGCTTGTGTATTCTCGTAAGTAACATCATGGGTATTCGGGTCGTGGTCAATATCATGAAAATGTCTTAGACAAGCTTCTTTAATTGGTATTTCTTTGAGTGTACACCCCAGTTGCTTAATTAAATCACATGCGTTTTTATATGTTCGATCTGTGGTACCAAAGCCTGGCATTGTAATTGCAATTATATTTTTGGGGTCCATGTTTAACAAATTAAACGTATGTAAACATACCAATAAAGCCAGAGTGGAATCTAGACCGCCGGAAACACCGATAATAACTGTTTGACAACCGATATGTTCAAGTCTTTTGGCAAGGCCTATGGACTGAATACTGAAGATTTCCTCACATCGAACATGCAGCTTTTTAGGATCGGTAGGAACAAAAGGATGGTGATCTACATAACGATTGATTATAAGTGGCTTATGAACGTTTGCATAGGAACAAACCGTATAACTTGAGAGGTCTTGTTGATACCCATCAGCATAGATGCCCATTTTTCTTCGATCACTTAAGAGTCGATCAATATCAATATCACTGATGATAAGTTGGTTTTCCATGACAAATCGCGTATTTTTCGACAATAAAGTTCCATTTTCATAAATAAGGCACTGACCGCCAAAAACAAGATCAGTTGTCGATTCACCATAACCGGAAGAAGCATAAATATAACCGGTTATTGTTTTTGCGGATTGACTGCAGATTAAAGATTTCCTATATTCGTTTTTTCCGACCAGATCATTACTTGCAGAAGGATTGAAGATTAAGGTGGCACCGGCCACAGCCATAGGACCGCTTGGTGGGTTGGGTACCCATAAGTCTTCACAGATTTCTATGCCAAAGGTAACTTCAGGGTATTGATTATTTTGATACAGCATGTTAAAACCAATAGGAACATGGACAGAATCTATTAAATAATTGTGTTGGACCAAGTGTTTACCTTGTTCGAACCATCTTTTTTCATAGAATTCGCCATAATTTGGAATATGACTTTTGACGGTAATCCCGATGATGGTGCCTTTATTGATAACAACTGCACAATTAAAAAGAGCATTGCCCACGGCTAAGGGTGCACCAACGATGAGGGTGATATCAAAAACTGCACTTTCTTTTTTTAACCGAATCAGTTGGTTGACAACTTGATCTTGCAAATGCTTTTGCAAGAAGAGGTCTCCGCAAGTATAGCCTGTAATTGATAATTCAGGAAATACGAGAATGGCTACATCTTGTTGGGCTGCTTCTTTGGTCAAATTAATTATTTGGTTTGTATTATGTTCACAGTCAGCTACTTTGGTTAATAGAGTAGCTGCACCAACACGTATAAATCCTTTTGTCACTTTAACCATCCTTTCATTTTCCATATATAGGCTTATTTTATCACAAATCCGTATCAAATGGTCAATTTAACAACAATAATCTTGTAATTATATTCAATATTATGTAAAATAAAGAAGTGTGTGAATGAAAAGATAAGCAGCATACAGATGGAGGCTAACATGAACCAAGATTATAAGATGAACATTCAAAAAAAGATTGCTTTGGTAGCCCATGACAATAGAAAAAAAGATTTAATGAATTGGATTCAAATTAATAGAGAGGCTTTAAGTACCCACTTTTTATATGCGACAGGTACCACTGGTCAGATTATTGCTGAAAAAACCGGATTACCGGTTAGAACATTTAAGAGTGGTCCACTAGGCGGTGATCAGCAAATAGGTGCAAAAATCATTGAAGGTGAAATAGACTTTATGATATTTTTCTGGGATCCTTTAGAAGCCCAACCACATGATCCGGACGTTAAGGCACTCCTTAGAATCGCCGTTTTATATGATGTGCCCATTGCCATGAATTATGCAACAGCTGATTTTATTTTTTCTTCAGACTTGATGGTTAAAGAATATGATCGATTGGTTATTGATTATACAAAACGTTTAAAAAGACATATAGATTTATAAAAAGGGATAGAGTGTATTTAGTTGAGAGGTTATTATGAAAAATAAGTGGCTATACATGGGGGTAATTCTGCTGGTTGTCATTTCTTCAGGATTATTCTATATGGGTCAAATCAAGGATAAAGAAGGCATCCGTATTGAAACGGAAAACTCAAAAAAGTCGGTTGAATATGAAGAAGATATCGATGAGGTAATGAATAAGAGTTACATTCATATATGTGGTGCCGTCAAAAATCCGGACGTCTATGAAGTCAATGAGAACGCCCGTCTTTTTGAAGTAATTGCAATGGCTGGTGGTTTAGAAGAAGATGCGGTTAAAGGGTCTGTTAACCTTGCCCGTAAAGTTATGGATGGTGAGCAGATTTATGTGCCATTTGAAGGTGAAGAACAAATATCTTATATAACGCAGGAAAATCAAAGTAAAGTGAGCCTGAATCAAGGTACAAAAGAACAATTAATGACTTTAACAGGTATCGGTGAGGTAAGGGCGAATGCCATTATTAAGCATAGAACCCAAAAGGGACCCTTTGTGCGTATCGAAGATATCATGTTGGTTGAAGGGATCAAGGAAGCCATGTTTGAAAAAATAAAAGATGACATAGGTTTATAGTGGGGTAAAAGATGAGTAAAAAAATTTTGGTAGTAGACGATGAAAAGTTAATCGTAAAAGGTATAAAGTATGGTTTGGATCAAGATGGTTATGAAGTAGATGTCTCCTATGATGGAGAAGATGCATTATCACACGCTAAGGCCAATGACTATGACTTAATCATACTGGATGTAATGTTGCCCAAAATGGATGGTGTTGCAGTGTGTCAACAGATTAGAGAATTTTCCAAAGTACCGATCATCATGCTGACAGCAAAAGGGGATGATATGGACAAAATTCTTGGTCTGGAGTATGGTGCAGATGATTATATGACAAAACCCTTTAACATACTGGAACTGAAGGCAAGGATAAAAGCAATCATCAGACGTTCCGGTTTCAAAGGAGAAACACAGACGGAAGAATATAAAGTGCTCAAATCAGGTGAAATCAAGCTAGAAGTTGAAAGCAGAAGGGTTTATGTTAAAGAAGGTGAAGTGAACCTTACGGCTAAAGAATTTGACTTATTAGAATTGTTTATCACCCATCCGAATAAAGTATACAGTAGAGAGAATCTACTCAATGTAGTCTGGGGTTACGATTATCCGGGGGATGTTAGAACAGTAGATGTTCATGTTAGAAGATTGCGTGAAAAGGTTGAACCCAATCCCAGTGAACCGACATACATACATACAAAATGGGGAGTTGGCTATTATTATCAACATTAACTTTAAGATTATAAAAAGTATAAGAACCAAGTTGTTTATTTCTTTAGTAGCAATTGGTATATTACCTTTATTTATCCTAACAGTATCTATATTTTCATCGGTCAGAAACTATAGTCAAAATGAGAAAAAAACGGAAATGTTGCGTCATGCGAACACCATTAGTACAAACCTAAGCCGACGAGACTATTTTGATAATATTGAAAATGTAAATTATCTGGATAATATTCAATCTATTATTGCAGATCGTTTTCTGATTATGAACAGTGACGGACAAATCACTTATGATTCTAATCATTTTGATGAAGGTAAGCTCAACAGTTCTCAGCCAGTGTTGAAAATCCTACAAGGCACGTCTACAAATATAACAGAAGAAGACAAAAAACTAAATGTGGTGAGAATATACACACCCATTTATGATAACGATCATAAAACAGTCATAGGTGTCACTATGTTGAGTGGCCAGTATGATCAGATTGAAATGACGATTTCTAGAATGCGTAACATAGCTTATCTTCTAATTGTTGGTATTTCTTTGATTATCCTTATACTAAACTTTTATTTCTCAGGATTATTAACAAAACCCTTTCGAGAGTTTGTCAATCATCTAAAAAGAGTTTCCGAAGGTCATATTGATGAAAGAATTGATGTACGTGGTAATTATGAGATTGAAGAAATTGGTTTAGCTTTTAATGAGATGTTAACCACAATGGAAGAGATTGATGATTCTAGACAAAGGTTTGTTGCGAATGTATCACATGAGTTGAAGACACCGCTAAGCTCTATGAAGGTCTTGGCAGAATCATTGCTATGCCAAGATGATGTTCCAAAGGAACTCTATAAAGAATTCATGGAAGACATCAATGCAGAAGTCAATCGTGAAACGAAGATTATTAATGATTTGCTAACATTGGTAACATTAGATAAAAAAGAAAGCTATCTGAATATTGATAATACGAACATTAATAAACTGGTTGAACAAGTTATGCGTATGCTTAAGCCGATTGCGGATAAAAAAGATGTCATTCTTGAAATAGAGAGTTTCCGTGAAGTGCTTGCTGAAGTGGATGAAACCAAAATGTACTTGGTATTTATGAATCTAATAGAAAACAGTATTAAGTACAACAATGAATATGGAAAAGTTACCGTAACCATTAATGCTGACCACAGAGATTTGAATATTCAGATTATGGATACAGGCGTAGGCATACCACCTGAAAGCGTGGATAAGGTTTTTCAAAGATTTTATCGAGTTGACAAGACAAGATCTAGGGATACAGGTGGTACCGGTTTGGGGCTTAGCATTGTTAATAAAACCATTCTACTTCATGGTGGTAGCATAAAGTGTATCAGTGAAGAAGGCGTCGGAACTACTTTTATTTTACGACTGCCCTTATCTCAAACGATGAGATAAGGATATAGGTGAGGGTAACATAAAAGCGAGAATTCATATAATATTAATAGTTAGGACGCACAACTGAAATAAGTATTGGTTATGATGAGTGGTATCGAGTTTGAGGATATAATACAGTGGACGGAAGGTGAGCTTATGAGACGTGTATTGGTCGCTGTCATTTTACTTGTATTGATTTTTGCAAGTTGTAAACCAGAAGTTGAAGAAGTGACAATTGAAGAGAATAGAGAAGTACTTTTAGCTTATTTGGTAAATGGTGAAAAAGATGAATTAGTGGCGTATGAGGTAGAAGTACATACTAATGACCTTACCAATCAGATTGAGCATGTTCTTGACGTTTTAAGTACGGGTGTTATTACGCAAAAATTATTACCAACCATACCAAAAGATTTAACTATAAATCAGCTAGAAATCAGCGAAGGCAATATAATAGTTCATATGCCAAACGATATTAAAGATATGGAACAGATCGACTTTCTTCTATGCAGAACTTCTCTAATCAGAAGTTTAACATCGATTGAAGCCGTTGTTTCGATAGAATTTTATGTAGATGGATTACCTTTAAAAGATAGCAACGGCAAGGTTTATGGACCTTTCTTTAAATCAGATGTGATTGTTAATATGGAATCTGAAAACGAAGTGGTTAAGTCCATTCATCTAAATCTTTATTTTCCGGAACAAAAAGGAGAATTTTTGATTAAAGTTAATCGAGAGGTTGGTATTAAATCAAATGAGAGTATTGAGGAACGTATCATCAAGGAACTTATGTTGCCGCCAGAGGGGCATAATCTGATGAGCTTAATACCCCAAGAGACAGTTGTGAAAAGTATCTATGTAGACCAAGGTATTTGTTATATCGATTTCAATGAAGCCTTTAGAACGGAGCATATTGGAGGATCGACCAGTGAAGTGATGAGCATCTATGCCATTGTGAACAGCCTGACAGATCTACCTAATATAAATAAAGTTCAATTTTTAATTGAAGGCAAAAAGTCAGAAAGCTTTACAGGTCATTTGCAGTTTGATATATTATTTGAACAAAGCTTGGACTTAGTCAGTAAAGAAAGTAAAATAAAGGATTAAACTCTGTATGTAATTAAGAGCAACTTAGTACTGACACTTTAACCTCTAGGTTAAAGTGTCATGTACAGATGAGATCAATGATGAAATAGGGGACATACTCATGAAAAGACCCTTGGTGCTAATGACCTTGAGTGGTATTGTCGGTATCTTATTAGGCATGGGGCATTATGATGTTAGTATAGCGTTGGTGATGCTCTTGGTATACAGATATAGAAATTTAATAAAGCAGAATCAATATAAGCATGTGTTCCCATTTTTGGGCATATGCTTATATTCATTTTTACGGGTCTTAATTTATAATCAATCATATGAAGCGACCCTTCAATACTATGTTGAAGGCGCACATTTAGAAATCGAAGGACGAATAAAAGAGGCACGCGTAAGCGAACAGTATAATACATATATTCTTATGCCTATTAAGGTCAACGGCAAAACACGCCAAAAGGGAGTGCGGTTAATTACAGAGACCGTGTTAGACTGCGGTGAATGGATTGTTGTCAAGGGAGAAGTTCTTGAGACAAGGGGAAAGCGAAATGAAGGCGGATTTGATGCCTTGTCATATAATAAAAGCAGAGGCATAGTTGGTACAGTTTTTACAAAAGAAGTGGACACCCTTAAAAAACAAAAAAATAATTGGAAACTTAAGATAGACCATCTTAGGAAGTCACATGAAAAAAGACTACACTTACTCTTACCTCAAGGGGAGGCAGAATTATTATCAACGCTAATATTGGGTAGTAAGCGTATGGATGAACATGTTAGAGAAAACTTTGAAAAAGCTGGATTGATTCATATTCTATCAATCTCAGGGCTACATGTATCCATTATTGGGTATGGTTTATTTAAAGCGTTAAATAAAGGTATTAATAATCAGGGAGTAAGTGCGGTTATTGCAATGATTTTCTTAATCTACTATTGTATCTATACCGGTATGCAAGTATCCACGGTGAGAGCTACGATTATGATTGGTCTCTATTTGATCCAGTTTATGGTGAATCGACGGTATGATAAAACCACTGCGGTTAGTTTTGCTGCCTTTGGAATGCTTCTGTTGCATCCTTATCAACTGATTCATGTAGGGTTCCAATTGTCATTTGGTGCGGTCCTTAGTATATTCTATATAGAACCTTTGCTGAAAACAAATTGGATGCCTATTGAAAAAGGACCAATTGCAGGGATACGCCTATTAATTGCAGTTCAGATTGGAATATGGCCTCTACTTGCATATTATTTTTACAGCTTGCCGGTTTATGGTTTTTTAGGCAACCTTCTTGTACTGCCTGTTGTTGGTATATTGATACTTTTCTCGATTTTAAGTTTGTTTGTAAGTTATATCAGCATGGGTATTGGAACCTTTATTATGGGTGTTTCATATTGGAGCATGAGTTATATGCAGCAGATAACATGCTTAATAGGTGAATTGCCCTACAACACCCTATATATACAAGCACCCAATATCTATTTTATAATAGCCTATTACATTGTAATAGCTTTGTGGATTATGGGTCTTCCTTGTAAAAAAACAGGTGTATGTTTAGCAACACTTATGCTATTGTCTGTATCTTTATATCTATTGGACCTTGAAACCATGTATATGCATTTTCTGGATGTGGGTCAAGGCGACAGTATAGTCATAAATTATCAAAACCGTACGATAATGATTGATGGTGGCGGGGATATAAAGAAAAAGGGAGATAATGTAGGAATGGAGGTTTTATTACCATTTCTCAGGCATCAAGGGATTGATAGAATTGATACAGTATTTATAACTCATAGTGATTTTGATCATATTTATGGTATAATTGAAATCGCAAATCATATACCAATAAGTGAAGTCATATTGCCCTTTGTTTATAAAGAAAAGGATGACCCATTAATTAATCAGTTGCTGTCGGGTCTAGATGATCAGCTTACACAAATACACTATTTTAAAGCGGGAGATCAATTATCCTATAAGAACATGAATATATCTTGTTTATGGCCTGAAAGCATATATATGAGAGATAATAATAGGAATTCACTGGTTCTTTATGTGGAACTAAAGGATTTGGATGTTCTTTTATTGGGTGATGCCGGTATTTTAGAAGAAGGAGCCATTATGAAAGGTTCGTCATTATTAAATAGAGATGTGGAAGTATTAAAAGTTGGTCACCATGGTTCAGCTACCAGTTCGTCTGAGATTTTTTTGGAAAAAGTAAGTCCGACGCTCAGTGTTATATCCGTAGGGGAGAAAAATACATACGGCCATCCCAATGATGAAGTGGTAAAGAATCTAGAGCGGTTTTCCAAACATGTCTTAATGACTAAAGACCAAGGCGCGATTCGTCTTAGGTATAGAAAGGGTAAGGCAACCGTTCAAAGTATGATTAAGGAGTAGAGGAAGATATGGAAGGTTTGAAACAACAGATCAAAGAAAAAAAATTTAATAACATCATGTTGTTTTTCGGCGAAGAGACGTTCATGCTGGACTATTATGTAAAAAAAATTGTTGAAGTAATAATAGGTGACGGAGAGAAGACAATGAATCATGATGTTTTTGATGACCGTAAAACCGTTTTTTCGAATATTGAAGACAGTATGGATACAATGCCTTTTTTTTCAGACAGTCGCGTCATCATACTTAAGAATCTAGGCTTGTTTGAAAAGACAGGAACAAATCTAGCCGGTCTATTAGCAGAAAAATTGAATCAACTACAGTCTACAACATATGTTATTTTAATTGAACAAACGATAGATAAGCGCACTAAGCTTTATAAATCGATTCATAAAAATGGGTATATCTGTGAGTTTCCCTTATTGGGTGAAAGCGAACTGATTCGTTATATTGCCAAAACACTTAATCCATATGGGAAGAAGATTGAACAAAAAGAAGCCAGATATTTAATCCATTATGTAGGTGATCAATTAACTGTTTTGCATAATGAAATTAACAAACTGATCCATTATATCGGAGACAGTGAAGTGGTGACCCATGAAGCCATCGAAGCCATTTGTCAAAAAAGTGTTGAAAGCAAGATTTTCGAACTGGTGGATTGTATGGGTACAAAAAAAAGAGCCCGAGCATTAAAGCTCTATCATGACCTTTTATCGGCAAAAGAACCATCCAATAGGATTCTGTTCATGTTAACCAGACAGTTTAGAATGGTATATAAATGTAAGTTATTGCTAGGAGAAGGTCTTGACAGCAATGACATTGGTAAAAAGCTAAAAATTCAATCCTTTGTAGCTAGAAAATGTCTAGAACAGGGCAAAACATTTAGTCTTACTGCTTTAGAAGAAGCATTGAAAAAATGTTTAGAATGTGAAATCGATATAAGAACCGGTGTTTTTATGCCGGACTTAGCCGTTGAACAACTCATCATTCGATACAGCGGCATATAGAAAAGTCGGTATAACATAAGCTATGCCAATACCGACCATGAAGTTTCAAAAGCAGAAAAAACCAACGGTCGGACGAAACCATACAGACTGTGGAAGGGTTTTTCATGCAAACTATATAAAAGCTATAATAGACAATAAAAAAAGCACATCAGAAGATGTGCTTATTATTATTCTTACTAAGCCATTTTGTTAAAAGCTCGATCAACGCTGGATACTTTTCTTGCAGCAGCATTCTTATGGAATACGCCTTTTGACTCAGCTTTATCGATATAAGAAATTACAACTTTAACTTGAGCTTCTGCCGCGGATTTATCTCCAGCTTCAATTATTGTCTCCAATTTCTTCAGTTCTGTTTTAACGCGTGATTTGACGGATTTATTTCTTGCTGCTTTGGATGCCGCCACTTTGATACGTTTTTTTGCTGATTTAATATTTGCCATGTTTTCACCTCCGACAATCATGATTGTTTACTTATTATGCGGGGAATTTTTTGAAATACGCACAATTAAACATACCTTAACAGTTTAGTTTATAAAGCATCATATGTCAATATGTATTTGAAAATTCAATACTTAATCATAGAAAAAATATAAGTGGCAAACAATTGATTTGGAAAAACATACTGAATAATATATAAATTATCTGGATTATTATCGCTATTTTGAGAGATACACTTGTCTTTACAGGCTGAGCTATGTATAATGTAAATAATTGTGAAGAAAAATTCTTAATTTTGTCTAAATTGTCTAAGTCATATTTATGGTGTATCTCTACAGGGGTTAATGGCTATTCCAAGTGGAGAAAAGGAGGGTTACTATTGTTTGAGGATATAGTATTTAGCAATGCATATATTGACATTATTGATGATGACAATCAATTCTATATTAGAGTCAAACTGCAGGGTTATTCAATGAGTCAACTGGATGAAGATGTAAAAAAACTGCCGCGATTGAAAGTAAATCAATTTGTGGCCATTCAGTCTGCAATAAAAACTGGGTCCAGTAAAGTATTGCTCCTTGGAATCAAAAAACCTTTAATTGATTTAGAAATCAGTAAAGACCGATTAGAAGCAAGTATTACAATTAATGCAACCAATGAACAGATAGAAAAAATAGGGCTACAAGACTTGATGCAGCAGGTGCTTGACGTTATGAAGCAAGCCGGCATTGTTTATGGATTTGATATTAAAGATATATTAGCCAACATACGGCCTATGGAAAAGTTTGTCGTAGCAAAAGGTTTAATACCGATAAAGGGTCAAGATGCGATTGTCACATATTATAAAATTGAGGAAGCAAAGCCTGAAATTCATCAAAATGGGGATGTCAATCATTATGAGTTAAACTTAATAAATAAGGTAAATCGAGGAGACTGGCTTGGTGAACGCATTGAACCCAAAGAAGGTGTGGATGGTAAGACGATTATGGGCGAACCTATTCCGGCACTAAAAGGTAATCAAGAACCCTTAAAGTATGATAAAAAAACCATAGCTGAGTCCTATGATCCGGAAATGGATTTAACTGTTCTTCGTGCATCAACAACCGGTGCAGTTATTATTGAAAACGACATCATCAGTGTTTGTAACTATCTTGAGATACAAGGCAAAGTTTCTTTTAAAACAGGCAATGTCGATTTTGATGGGTTCGTTGATATTAGAGATGTAGTAGAAGATAATTTCTCTGTATTGGCAAATCAAGACATTCAGATTATGGGTGACATGGGCATTGGTGGTGTTAATCAGATCGAAAGCAAAGAAGGCAGTATTTATATTAGAGGTGGTATTGCCGGAAAAGGTAAAGCTAAGATTATATGCGAAGGCGATTTGTATACAAAATTCGCTACAGATTGTGATATAGAAAGTGGTGGTACTGTACATATTGGTTTTTATGCAATCAATGCCAATATTAAGGCTAAGGAAGTCATCTTTGATTCATATAACAGTAAAGTCATTGGAGGTTCCATAGAAGCCCAAGTTAGGGTACAAGTGGGTACAGTAGGTAACAAGATGGATACCCCTACCTTCATTCATGTACTTGGTTTTACAAGAGAAAAGGTCAAAGATGAATACGATTTTATCAATAAAACCATTGAGCGGGTAAAAGAAAAAATCAATCTATTAAAACAAAAGAAATCCTTACTTGAGATGGTAGCCGCCTCTGACGTTGAGAAGAGAAAAGAGCTGGATAAAGTCAATGAAGAGTATGGCTATTTTAGGAAAAATCTTAAAATGCTTTATGCAAGTCAGAAAAAAACCATCTCGTATCTTAGAGCCAAAGGCGAAGGTGAAGTGGTGATTACCCATGGCATCTACGCAAAAGTACAAATCAAAATCAAGGATGATGTTTTGTGGCACACAGAAGTGGATCAAAGTCCGGTAACTTATTATACGGATGGCAGAAATATATTGAAGGCATAGGAGGGTAGACATGATAGAAAAAAAGAATGATACGATGATATATAGGCTAAAGGGTCTTATCCATGCTATAGAATTTTTTTCACAAAGATTCGATGCCCAGCAGATTACCCATCATGTAGTTGATTTTATTGATGAGCTAATTGTATTAGACCAAGTGGTGGTTTTTGCTAAGGAGGATCATGTCTATAAGCCGGTTCGACAAACCGGTTATCATAACTACGATTATAATTTTGAAGTGAAGCCGGATTATGAGGACATCGTTGTATTACATGCAGGTTTATTCTCAAAAGAAGACATAAAAAGATTCCTGCCAAAAGAAGTATCCGAATATTTTC
Organism: Petrocella sp. FN5; assembly: GCF_029210395.1. GTDB lineage: Bacteria > Bacillota > Clostridia > Lachnospirales > Vallitaleaceae > Petrocella. The sequence continues at coordinate 78,529 of NZ_JARGDP010000007.1, forward strand.
CTTGTGCTTTTGGTATTCCTTTGATTATGGATAAGAAGATGTTCGGATTTGTCCTTATAAACAGAAATGAAGATAAAGAACCTTTTGACTCAGAAGACGAAATTATTGCAGTCGCATTAATGAATCTTTTTTATATTGCTCTAACGAACTTTGAATCATATGATGCCTTGATTAAAACAAAAAAAAGATTGGATGAGAAGATTTTTAATTTATTTGCTATTCATCAATCTTCAAAAATACTTATGAGTACACTTGAAATCCATTCAATGTGCGAATTATCAACCAGTGTCTTTAGTGAGTTAACACAGAGCTCAATCACTTCAATCTTTCTATTCAATCATGATTCTAAGGCCTTTGAAATGATGGCCTATCAAAATGTTTATGAACTTAGAGGTGAACTTAATATTCAGGTATACACTAAGGATAATATTAATATCCTTAGTGAAAAAGAATACTTCTGTCTTGAGAATAATGATGATTTAGAAAGCATACGATCTGTTTTCTACAATGATGAAGAGATGATCAAAGCTTTAAGACCTGTTTATATTGTGCCGATTGTCAAGAATGAAGATGTGCTTGGTTTTATAACTTTAGCACGTAGAGTCAATGATATGTCTTATAATGATAGTAATATGGAATTAATTCATAGCCTAGCATCATCCTTATACATATCTATTACCAATGCCATCTACGTTAAAACCATTCATGAACAAAAAAAGACCATCGATTCCAAATTAAACCGATTGATGAATATGAACTTAATGATCAAGAATATTAATTCATCGTCGGACTTGAATCATCTATTTGAAATCACAAAAGCCACTTTGGAGTGGTCCCATAATGTTACCAGTGCAATTCTTACAGTTTACGATCAAGAAAATGATACTTTTATCATCAAGGAGCGGATTGGGTGTCAATCTTTGGGAGAGACACAAACGTTTACAGAAGTTGCAGAATCTTTAAAAAAAGGACATATGGTCGTTGCCAGTAGTATTTATGAAGTTGAGGACCTACTTGGCCATGAAGTGGTTAAAGAGATAGATGGAGAATTTGGAGGGGCCCTCTTGGTACCGGTTTATTTAGACAAATTTGAACTAGAGCTTCTTGGCTTTATAGGTATTTTTGATATGAAAGATATGCTACTAACAGATCTTGAAAATCAGCTTATCTATGAATCCATTGCGAATGCTATAGCGCCTTCTTGGTATCATTTAAAACAACTGGAGAAAATCAAAAACACTTATGAAGTCAATACAGAAGTATTGTTTATAGAAAAACTATCGGAAGAAATAGAAGATTGTAGGGAATATGATTTGGAGCTTCATGTCTTTCAAATTGATTTTGCGGCCAAGCATTTTCTGGAGAAAAGTGATCTTTTTCATGAATTCACTCAGTATTTTGATAAAGCTTTTAAGATTGATAATAGGCAGTTGGTCATTATATCCCCAAGGGAAGAAGATGCGATCTACATACAGGAGAAGTTAGATCAAAGACACAATATGAAGCAGTTAAAGTATGGGGAAGATTTTGAAGATTATGAGTCGTTTTTGGAGCAATTGTGACTTAGTCGCTTTGTAAAGACTCTATCTATGGGTTATGATCGTAGATGTAACACACAGTTTTTCCTTGCCTTACACTTCGTACGGTCAGCAAAAAACCTGTGTATCACATCTACTCGGGAATAAGTCGTCCTTTCGTCAATAAAAAGTCCCTAAGTTTTTCACTTAGAGACTTGGTAGAATCTTACTTCGAAGGTTTAATTACATCAAAACCAGTGAATGGTCTTAAGGCATCAGGTATAATGACGCTACCGTCAGCTTGTTGGTGTTGTTCTAGTATTGCAGGAATCAAACGGCTTGTAGCAAGTCCGGAAGCGTTTAGCGTATGTAAGTAAGCCGTTTTCTTATCATCCGCTTTTCGGTACTTCATATTACCCCGTCTTGCTTGATATTCACCTGCATTTGAAGCAGAGCTGACTTCTTTATATACTTCCATACTGTCAATCCATACTTCAATATCATAAGTTTTAATCATAGAAGCGCTACAGTCACCGGCGGCTAATTTACTGAGTTGATAGTGCAGACCTAGTTTCTGAACCAGATTCTCGGCCTTGCCAACCAATTCTTGTAAACCGGCTTCAGATTGATCCGGCGTAGCGAATTGAAACATTTCTACTTTGTTAAATTGATGACCGCGAATCATACCCCGCTCTTCAGATCTGTAACTACCGGCTTCTTTTCTATAACATGGTGTATAAGAAAAATATTTTTTTGGTAGATCTTCTTCACTCAGTATTTCACCGCGATGAAAATTAATGAGGGCTGTCTCAGCTGTGGGGAGCAAAAACTGAACATAGCCTTTATTTTCCTGTTCAAGTTTAAAGACATCATCTTCAAATTTGGGGAACTGACCGGCTGTAAAACCGGACTCGTAGGTTAATATATGGGGTGGAAGGATAAATTCATAGCCATCTTTTAGATGTTCTTGGATAAAAAAGTTAAGAAGTGCCCATTCCAAGATAGCACCGGTACCTTTATAGATCCAGAAGCCATTACCACCTAGCTTTGCACCTCTTTCATAATCAATAAGCCCCAAAGACTCAGCAAGTTCAACATGGTCTTTTGGTTTGAAATCATAGGTTCTTTTTTCGCCAAATACATGGATGATTTCATTATTTTCTTTGTCACCGGACACCACATCCTCAGCCGGCATATTAGGAAGTGTAGAAACAAAGCCAAAAATCTTATGATCAATATCCTTGAGTTTTTCATCAGCTTTAGCAATTTCTTCTTTTAAGGAGCTCATTTCTTCAATGATTGAAGAAACATCCTTGCCTTCTTTTTTCATGACAGGTACTTCTTTTGAAGCAGCATTTCTTTTAGCCTTTAATACTTCAACAAAACCGATAATTTCCTTACGCTCTTTATCCCAATTCATAAGTTCTGTAAAGTCCACGTCATAATTTCTTTTGGCCAGAGCTTTTTTTACGACCTCTGGATTTGTCCTAATCAAATTGATATCTAACATTGTTTTCATCCTTTCAAGGGCTTATTTATTATACTAACCCAATCTTAGTACTTTAAGATATGATCATTGTATATACCTGACACTTAAACCATTTCTATTTATATTAAGGGAAGGGCCGGTAAATGTCAAGAATTTGACAATTAATATATGGTTAAGGTCGGGTAAACACAATGGTTTGACCATCGGATAGATCAAGGTTATAGTGATAACCTTCAAAAGATAAAGTTTTAATCTGATCCGGTTCAGTTATTTGATTTTTGATCATTAAATCAAGGATTCTCCCTCTAGCTATTTTTGAATAGGTGGCAATATTTTTATACTGGTTGTTCTTTTTCTCCAGAAACCTAAGGGTTATTTTATTAGAAGGAAGTAACTTACTATATTCATTGGAGGTCAGATCGATTAATAAGGGTTCATTATGAAAGTAGTGTGTCATAGGTTTTTTCCAATACTTATAAAGAGAAGTTTTCATTAGCGGCATCTTCATATCCAGGCGATAAGGTTTTATACCATCTAGAGGCTTTAAGGCACCATACATTGCAGATAGAATGACTAAATGATTGTTCATATACCTAATCTGTTCATTGTTATAGGCATTAAGGTCAAGATATTTATATACAAGACCTGTGTAAGCATGGATAGCGGGGTTGGGATTGGCAATATCAAAAGTTTTAATATTTGCAAAGGTTTGCTCTAAGAGTTCACCATCTATACCCATTAAACGACCTAAAGCATTTTTGGAAAGCTTGTTTAATCTTTGATTGAGATGATATGCTTCTTTATAAAAAACAGGTTCGTGGATTGCCTTTTCATAAATAGAAGCATGTTTTTGACTTTTACTTGGCGAGATGATGATTTTCATAGTTGCCTCCATATCTATAGCTTTTTAG
>NZ_JARGDP010000070.1 GCF_029210395.1 Petrocella sp. FN5
ATGGATTACATTTAAATAACATATTTTCTAAGAACCATTTCTGTCTCAATAAATCATCCACACATGTTGAGACGATAGTGCTGATGACACGTAGTGGTTCGGGTGGTAAAATGTAGAACTTGACCATAACATTTTTCAAGATAAAAAAAATATAAAATCGATTTTCAATAGGGGGTAAAGTCGTGAGATATCTTACGAAAGAATGGTGTAATTTATGCCAATTAACGGGGTTACATTTTGGGTTACGGGCGCATAAAGATGTTAGAGTCCTAAACGAAAGTGTATATCAGCGACTGAGAAAGAGAAAAGAAAAGGCTTTTTTAAAACAAGAAAAGGAAATATATGACTTTAATCCTCGTGAATTATTTGATGCAGATGGGGAGGTACTCGTTCGAGCAGACAAATTCATCTCTGGCGAAGAAATTCTAGAAGGAGATACCATAGTTAATGAGATGCCGGAAGAACAGAAAGAGCACATTCGTAAACTTATAGAATCTTATGATTCAAGAGGCCCTTTTGATATTCAAAAAAATTCTATTGAATTTGAGAATAGGCAAAAGATGTTCTTAGAAGATAATGAAAAAAAAATACCTAAAGATATTTACTCTCAAGTAGCTGATCCTAGAGTGTTTGCATTAGGATATAGTACGAAGGAAATGATTAACCAACTTAAAAAAATCAGTAAGGAAAACGAAAAAAAGGTTCAATCGGTGTTAAAAGATTTTAAATTGGCGCAGGAAAAAGAAAATATTCCGGAAAATATAAGGGAACGATTTGGTTTTCATGATTGTAAAGTGAAAAGCATTATAAAGAAGAAAGACGTTACAATATTATTGGATACGAGTGGCGGGTTCACTGAGGACAATAAAATAATATTTCATGATGCAAAGATTATTAAAGAAGATACCGCAGTGAATGGATGTTGGTGGATTTATGAAGAACTTTACAACACTCATAATGGATATGAAGCGCATATGATGTTTGTAGATGAAACAAATTCATATATTGAACTAACGATAGCATCAAAAAGCATTATAGTAGAAAAAGTCTAACGATATCCTTAATAATAACCTAAAATGTAAAATGGCGGCGAGTTTATAGGTCAATAAAAACAACCTATAAACTTGCCGTTTTTTTGTACCAAAAAACAGAGAAAGAGAGGAGAAAAGGACAGGTTGAAGAAATTCAATGTGTTCTTTTTGCAATACAATTTATAAATAACATCATGGAGTTTGGAGCATAAAAATGATAAAATAATTAATACACAGGGTAGAGGGCATATAATTATTATTGTGAATTGTACATAATAATGCTATAATAATATACAAAAGAGGAGGTGTCGATATGCCGCAAATTAGACCAATTACAGATTTAAGGAATACAAATGATATTTCTGAATTATGTCACACAAAGAAAGAACCGGTATTCATAACAAAAAATGGTTATGGTGATTTAGTAATTATGAGTATTGAAACCTATGAGCAGATTGTTGAGAATGTAGGAATAGATGAGGCGATTATGGAAGCTGAGGCCGAATATAAGCAGGAAGGTAAGTTGATTGATGCAAAAGAAGCTCTTTCTTCTCTAAGGCGGAAGTACTTTGAGTAAATATAGTGTAAAGTTGTTGCCTAAAGCAAACAGAGATTTGGATGAAATCTATAGGTACATTAAAGATGAGATTAAATTAATTGAGACAGCAAAGCAGATGATTGATTTGTTGCAAGAAGCAATTCTTGGGCTTGATGAAATGCCATATAGAGGAGCAATAAGGAAAACTGGAACATTTTCTAATAAGGGATATCGACAAATTTTTCTAAAAAACTTTACAATTATATATCGTATAGATGAAGATAATAGAATGGTTATTGTTGCTACAGTAAGATATACACCGAGTAATTTCTAGGTATTATATTTTTTGCGTATTTTAATGAACAAACCTTTCCGCCAAGGCTCTAATAGGCCTTGGCGGCATCATTTTTGTCTACTCAAGATTTGCAAAAAAAGTTAATGAGCAATGTAAACAAATGATTCCAATTATACGTCCTGTTTTTACAGTAACAATGTTTGAAGATAAATCAATAGTATCTGCAGAAATACCAAGTATAGATATTTCAGAAAGACCTTGTTATTATGAAGATGATATTCGTATCACCCAAGCAGCAGAAATGAATGCTTTGGAAATTGCAGATTTTTTAGGTATAACGACAGTTTATTGGATGATGCAAAGTTATATAAATCCATTAATAGAAAAAGGTATGCTGAAAATGACAAAACCTGATGTACCAAAATCTAAGAATCAGAAGTACTTTAGTGTTAGTAATACAGAATAGATATTATAGTATATGAGGATATATCTGTAAGTGATTTGGTTGAAATTCTGTTCACATTGTATTAGAATATGTTATTACCCACTATGCCCTCGTCTCATATGTTCTTAAGCCCTATACTCGCCATATTAGATGTGAATGATAAATGATAAAGGGAGAGGTTCGATGAATACTAAAAATATATTTGCAGAATCCCTTGAGAAGTTGCTGATAAAAAAGAACCTTGATCATATTCAAGTTAGTGAGATAGTATCAGGAACCTCGCTCTCTCGTAAGACATTTTACCGTCACTTTAGAGATAAATATGACCTTTCTAGCTGGTACTTTTCTCAATTTTTCGAAGATAGTTTTGGTCGTATTACAGATAATCTTACGTGGGAAGAAGCATTGTTGCGTTATCTTGATATTTATCAAGAAAAATATTACATATTAAAAAATGCTTATGCAAGTCGAGATGTTAATGGACTTCGTAATTATGACATACAAGTTACCCGGAAAACTTATGAAAAATACCTAATGTCTAAAGGTGTTGATATAACATCTGAAATAATGCAGTTTACAATTGATATTGCTTCTCGTGGTGGCACAGACATGGTTATCGAGTGGCTGCTCAGCGGGATGAAAATGGATAAGAAAAAACTGGTGGATTTGCTTAAGCGGACCCTACCAACAGATATATTAAAGCAGATTGATTAAGTAAAACCCTTTATGTCACACATGTGTCATTTTGTGACTTTACTTCCAATAGTGGTTGTATTAAAATTGAATAAATTAAATCAATTAAGGTTTTGAAGGGAAAAAGTAGTTCAGTATACGTCATTCAGAGAGCAACCGGTTGGTGTGAGGTTGTTGACGCACTGATACGAATACATCCTGGAGCTGCTACCTGAAATTATAGTAGGGTATGCTGGGCGCGCCCAATATAGCGTTTGAGTGTGTTGCACTCGTAAAGGGAGATTCTGTGAGGAATTTCTGAATCAGAGGTGGTACCGCAATTTCTGCCCTCTGTTCCCAATGGAGCAGGGGTTTTTTTGTCGCCAAAATTATGCAAAGGAGTTGTAATGATGAAAATTTATGATGAACTGGTAGCCCGTGGCTTGATTGCTCAGGTTACCGACGAAGAAGAAATTAGAGAGCTTGTCAATGAGGGGAAAGCGACATTTTATATCGGATTTGATCCAACTGCGGATTCTTTACATGTAGGTCATTTTGTAGCTTTATGTTTGATGAAACGATTGCAAATGGCGGGGAACAAGCCCGTTGTTCTTTTAGGTGGTGGCACAGGGTATATTGGTGATCCTTCGGGCAGAACAGATTTGCGTACCATGATGACGTCTGAAATAATTCAACATAACTGCGATTGTTTTAAGAAGCAGATAGAAAAATTCATAGATTTTGATAATGATCAAGCAATTATGGTTAATAATGTAGATTGGCTTTTAGATTTGAAATATATCGAATTACTTCGAGAAGTTGGAGCACATTTTTCTGTAAATAATATGTTGCGCGCTGAATGCTATAAGCAGAGAATGGAAAAAGGTCTCTCATTTTTGGAATTGAACTATATGATTATGCAGTCATTTGATTTTTACCATCTCTTTAAAAATTATGGTTGTAATATGCAGTTTGGCGGTGATGATCAGTGGTCTAACATGCTTGGCGGTAGAGAATTGATTCGACGAAAATTAGGTGAAAATTCTTACGCTATGACAAATACACTATTAATGAATTCGGAAGGTAATAAGATGGGTAAAACCGCAAAAGGAGCACTTTGGCTCGATCCTAACAGGACATCTCCTTTTGAATTCTACCAGTACTGGCGAAATGTTGATGATGCCGATGTATTGAAGTGTATTCGTATGTTAACGTTTTTGCCTCTTGAACAAATTAATGAAATGGACAAATGGGAAGGTAGTCAACTAAATCAAGCGAAGGAGATCTTGGCTTTTGAATTGACCAAGTTGGTTCATAGTCAAGAAGAAGCTCAAAATGCAAAAAGTGCTTCTCATGCTCTATTCATAACGGGAACAGACGATTCTAATATGCCTTCTACAGAGATAAGAGAAGATCAACTCGTTGACGGCGTTATTGGCATCATAGATTTAATGGTTGAATGCAAATTAACTGCTTCAAGGACTGAAGCGAGACGCGTAATCCAACAAGGGGGATTACTTCTAAATGATGTTAAAGTCGAGTCCATTGATCTCGCTATTACCTCAGAAGAGTTGAAAAAGGGTATTAAAATTCGCAAAGGAAAGAAGAACTACCATAAGACGTTTATGAATAAATAATAAACAAGGCACCTTATACTATTTCGGACCTTCATTTTGGGTGTTTGTCGCACAACACCATTATGAATCAAATACATTCCTTCTTGTGAGGCTATACGATCTGATTTTGCTTCATTTAGCCACTCATCCATGGATGGCGATATTTTTTTATAAATACGAGTCATATTGGTTCCTCCTTCATGTTCTTGAGCGACTTATCTTAAAGCAATGAGTTTCTATCATCTGAGTCAAAAGTCTGAATCAATTCATCCATTCTAACCTTATCTTTATTTATCGTAAGTTTGATAAACGTAAAATGAAGCATATGACAACTTCTAGATCTGAATCCATTTTGACGCCATTCTAAATGATAGTCGAAAAAGGAATGCGTAAACCCTTGATTTTAAAGGGTTTAAGAGAAAGTGGTCCAGTGACTGCCTTTTGATATTAAAATAAAGACACGAGAAGCTATAAGTCAAAAAAAATAAAGAGCTAGAGAATATCCTTTGATATTAGCTGGCTCATTTTTTAGTTTTTTGAGACGAAAGATACATCTAAATAGCAATCTAAAGAATCACATGACGAAAGTAATTGGAATAACGAATACCTGCACATAGTACCTCATTAACCAGAAAATTCATTTCATGACATATAAAGGTCGTTTCGTGTTAGTAACATATTCTATATGGAATTATGTGGTATATTTTATTATATGATCTAATCGTTGTAACGATAAATTGAAGAGGCATTTAACGATAAAAAACTATGTTTATTCACATGGCATAATCATATCATTAAGTTTGTTGGCTAATAAGGATAGTATATCGTCATAATGCTCAAAAAGTATCATAGATTGTATATGGAAGGAAGAAGAAATGGGCGGTTCAATAAAATATTTGAAAAATGGTTTAGGAAAAATAATGGAAGGATTTAAAGTTAACAGGATAACAACAACAAAGATCGTTGCTAGGAGGAGAAATACAATGAAAAAGAAAATGCTATCTATAATGTTGGTGATGGCTCTTTGTGCCACATTCGCGCCTAATGTAGCGGCGTCCACAACGGTATCTAAAGAAGCAGTAGCCCTAAGTACACTCACGGCTGCAATCACTGCGAGTGGAGACCTTTACTGCTGGGGAACGAATACATCAGGTCAGCTAGGTATTGGAGATCGTGAGGAGTCGGGTTTCACACCAGTCAAGGTGCTTTCTAACGTGGCATCAGTTACAACAGATAATACTAATGTGGCTGCTATTACAACAAATGGCGATCTTTACTGCTGGGGTGGTAACGAATTTGGTCAGGTAGGCAACGGGGAGTCAGGAAGATATATGAGGCAAAGCACACCAGTTAAGGTGCTTTCTAAAGTGGTATCGGTTACTATGGAGAACGGTACAATTGGAGCAATCACTACGAATGGTGATCTTTATATGTGGGGACGAAACGTATACGGTCAAGTAGGTAACGGTAAGGGTGGAGAAGGCGAAAGCTTGGCTACGCCAGTGAAAGTGCTTTCTAACGTAGAATCAATTATGATGGATGAGTATAGAATGAGTAATGTTACCACTCTGGCTATTACAAGAAACGGCGACCTTTATGCTTGGGGATATAATGAACATGGCCAAGTAGGTAATGGAAAGAGTGGCACAGGCGCATATCAGACCACGCCAGTAAAGGTGCTTTCTAATGTGGCATCTCTTACAGCAAACGATGGCCCGGCTGCGGCAATCACGAACAACGGCGATCTTTACTGCTGGGGTATAAATCTATTTGGACAGGTAGGGAATGGTTCATCAAGGGATAATCAGACCACGCCAGTGAAAGTACTGTCTGATGTGGTATCAGTCACAACCAGTCAAACAACTGTGGCGATTACCGAAAATGGAGACCTCTATGCTTGGGGTTATAACGAGATGGGACAGGTTGGAAATGGCATGGAAGCCTACTCACAAGACAGCCAGACCACACCAGTAAAAGTGCTTTCTAATGTGGTATCAGTTACTTCTTCTATTACCAATACTGCTGCGATTACAACCAGTGGCGACCTTTATTCTTGGGGTGAAAATGGGTATGGGCAAATCGGTAATGGGGCAACTAAAGTACAGACTTCACCAGTGAAAGTGTTATCTAATGTGGCATCGTTCACAACCGATAATGGAGCCACAGCGGCTGCGATTACGACCAATGGGGATCTTTACTGTTGGGGTTATAATAATGAGGGTCAGGTAGGTAACAATAAAAGTAAAGGTGAAGAAACAGGCACATTAATGGATGAAAGACAAACCACACCGGTGAAGGTGCTCTCTAATGTAGTATCAGCCATAATCGATGGCCATGTTGCTGCTAGCGTAACCCAAAATGGCGATTTATATTGTTGGGGATACAATTTTGACTATCAAGTGGGGAATGGTTTAAGGACAAATCAGTTGACACCTTTTAAGGCTCTTACAGGTATTAGACTTGCGGCCTCAGCACCATCTGTACCTGCAATCACTGCTACGCCTACGGCTTCAAAGGTCTTGGTAGATGGTGAAAATGTTTCTTTTGACGCCTATAATATCGCGGGAAATAATTACTTTAAGCTTCGTGATTTAGCATATATTATGAATGGCAGTTTAAAACAGTTTTCCGTTTCATGGGATAGCGTCAACAATGCTATTTCATTGCAGAGCGGACAAGCCTATAGAACTGTTGGTGGTGAAATGGCTAAGAAGGGTACAGCTGCTACTACGCCTATTCCAACAACCTCTAAAATTATCTTAGATGGTAAAATAGTTAGCTTGACAGCTTATAACATTGCTGGCAATAACTATTTCAAGCTCCGAGATGTGGGCAGCGCTTTTGATTTCAATGTGAGTTGGAATGGTTTATTACAGACAATAGAGATAGATAGTACTGGTTCATATACTTTGGACTAATATATTAATGAGTAAAAATTCAGGGTAATATCTAATAGCAATATATAAATAAAGAGATTCGCTATATCCTAAGGTATAGCGAATCTCTTTATTTAGAGACTAGGAAATATATGTAGGCGTGCTATATATAAAAAGAAATTGACTTCCTTGCGGTCAGATAAAAAGAAAAGCTTTACCCTTTACAATAATCCGAATAACCATTAGACAAACTGGGTAATTATAGGTAGAATAATAGGTAATAAAACCTATGAGGTACAATGAAAAGAGTATTAATTAATAAATATAAGATGGCATGCATATTAATAAGAATCACGCAATGTATGAAGGTGCTGTTTGGCTATGGTTAGGGTCTAGTAAATAAACACGATTTGATTAAGATCATGATGATTAAAAATACTAAAAAAGAAAAGGAGTAACCATGATGACCGATGAACTTTATAAAAACCTTATCGATAAATCGCCTATGGGGTATGCCTATCACCGTATTATTTGTGATCAAGAAGGGATACCTATCGACTATGAATTCATTGACGTCAATGAAGCCTTTGAGCATTTCACAGGATTAAAACGTGACACTATATTAGGTAAGATGGTGACAGACGTATTGCCAGACATTCAGGAAGGCGACTTTGATTGGATTGCATATTATGGTGACGTCGCTCTTAATGGCGAACATAAAGAATTTGAACAATATGCCCTTCCTCAAAATAAGTGGTTTCGAATTAGCGCCTTTTCATTTGAGAAAGGCTATTTTGTAACTGCTTTTATAGATATCCCAGACGAAAAAGAGAAGCTAGATGAATTAAATGGTTTTTTTGATGTGAATTTAGATTTGCTTTGTATTGCTGATTTTGAAGGTAATTTTATTAAGGTCAATAAGTCATGGGAAACAACCTTGGGATATAAAACAGATGAATTAACAAGTAAAAAATTTTTAGAATTCGTTCATCCAGAAGATTTACAAGCAACATTAGATAAAATGAAAAGTTTGGGAAATAAAAACAATGCTCTAAATTTTGTCAATCGCTATCGTACAAAAGATGGCTCATACAGATATATTGAATGGTGCTCAAAACCAAGTGGTAAGCTCATTTATGCTTCTGCAAGGGATATTACAGAAAAAATAAACTTGAAGAAAAAATATCGGAAGAAAAAAAGCGATATGAATTAGCTATGGCGGGTAGTAATGATGGCTTTTGGGACTGGAATATTCTAACCAATGAACTATATTTATCGCCTAGGTGGAAGTTGCAGTTGGGTTATAGAGACGATGAAATTAGGAACTCATTTTCTTCTTTTGAAGCCTTGATTTTTGAAGAAGATAAAGAAAAAGTTTTGACCTGTGTCAAAGAATATCTATCTGGAGAAGTCATTAATTATGTTATTTCCTTCCGTATGGTTCATAAAGATCAAAGTTTACGTCATATGAGAGCCCGTGGAGAAGCAATTAGAGATGCCCAGGGAAAACCATATCGAATGGCAGGATCACATTCGGATATTACCCTTCAAGTTGAACAACAATCTGCATTAAAAGAAAAAGAACAAAATTTTAATTCTTTCTTTGAAACGATAGATGATCTCTTATTAGTAGGTGATGTTAATGGTCATATTCTTTATGCGAATCGTGCTACCATTTTGAAGTTAGGCTATGACAATGAAGAACTCTATCAGATGCATATATTGGATTTACATCCCAATGATAGAAGGCAAGAAGCAGAACAAATATTTGCAGATATGTTTGAGGGAAAAAGAGATAACTGTCCCTTACCATTAATAAGCAAGAAGGGCAAATTGATACCTGTGGAAACCAGAGTATGGTTTGGTACTTGGAATGGAGAGGCTTGTGTTTTTGGTATCGTAAAGGATTTATCAGTCAAGGAAGCTGCTCTTGATAAGTTCCATAAATTATTTAATAACAATCCCGCCCTTATGGCAATCACGAGTCTAGAAGATCATACTTTTAAAGACGTTAATGAGGCTTTTTGTGAAAGACTAGGTTATGAAAAGTCAGAAATTCTTGGGAAAACAGCATTGGAGTTGGAGTTGTTTACAGAACCAGAGAAGCAAATGGAAGTCGCAAAAGTCCTACGTGAAAAAGGTAGGATTAAAGATATTGAGCTAAAAGTTAAAACTAAAACAAATCAAATCATGACAGGATTATTTGCAGGAGAGGTTATTGACAATCAATTAGAAAAATCATTTCTAACTGTGATGACAGATATTACTGACTTAAAAAACAGTGAGAAGCTATTAAAAATGAAAGATCGTATTTTGTCGGCTGTTGCAAAATCTACAGATATCTTACTGGATAGCTCGGATTATGTTATTGCAATTTCAAAATGTTTCAAACTGTTAGGTCAAGCAACGGATGTAGACAGGGTATATTTATTTGAAAATAAATATAATGAAGAAGGTAATGGCTATACAAGTCAAAAGATTGAATGGAGTTCTGAATCAAGTAGGCCTCAGATTGATAATCCAGAGCTTCAAAATATTCCGTTTGGAGAGATTCATAGTTTTATAAAGCCATTGATAAACAACGAAGCTTATTATGGAAAAACAAGTGAATTCAAAGAAGATGTCAGACAAATATTAGAAGCTCAAAGCATTCAATCTATTCTGGTCATGCCTGTGTTTATTAACAATATTTTTTGGGGATTTGTTGGATTTGATGAATGCAAGTATGAACGTGAGTGGAGTGAAATAGAATACTCAATTTTAAATGCTTTTAATGGATCACTTGAAAGAGCAGTAGAACGTCAACTCGTTGAGTTGGAATTAAAAGAAGCCAAGCAAAAAGCAGAAAGTGCAAATATTGCCAAAGGTCAATTTTTAGCAAACATGTCCCATGAAATCCGAACGCCAATTAATGGGGTTATGGGTATGCTTTCTTTATTAGACTATACGACCTTATCAGAAGAGCAGTCTTCCTATGTAAATGAAGCAAAGACAGCATCAGAGATGTTATTGTATCTCATCAACGATATTTTAGACTTATCAAAAATCGAAGCAGGAAAAATGAATTTAGAAGAAACTACCTTTGAACTTCGTTCTATGCTTGAAGAAACAGTTTCTGTATTTATGCCCAAAGCAATCGAAAAAGAACTTGAACTAAACTTGTTCATTAAGAAAAATTAGAGATAGGCTCAAAAAGACGGGATGAGAATCTAACGTTAGAGCTAATACAAAAACTGAGCAAGTATAAAGAAATATTTGAAGAATGAAGTGAAATTAGGTGTGTAAAACCTATACAATAAACCTTTTGTTATAGCTGACTTAGGCATATAACGCCTTTAGGACGATGGTTGAATTTGTTACTTACATTTCAATCTTACCATAATCAGGTGAAGCGTTATATTTTTTTATGTAGAAAAAATCCCCTAAATATGAGGGCTGCGGTGTTTCTTAAACGCCGAATACGAATTATTACTAGGAGGTGAAAAAGTATGTTAGGTATGCTGGATTATCTAACTGTACTTATTTACGGTGTATTGCTTATGATGTTTTTTCTTGATATTAAAGTAAATAGGAAGAGTGTATTCTTAATCTCTTTGTACATTTTCTTTAGTGGTGCTTTAAAATATGTGCTTTATTTTACCTTTGATTCAGAATTTATAGAAAAACTTTACCCACTTATAATTCATATGCCGGTCATCATATTTTTCTGGTACTTCTTTAAAAAAAGAATGAATGTGGTTTTATTTGTTTTATTTATTTCGTATATTTTCACCGCACCAAGAAGGTGGTTTGGTGAGGTAGTGGCTTCGTTTTTTAACGATGATCCATATGTGCTTGTCTTAACCAAGATTATGGTATCTCTTATATTATTGATTATAACTTATCGATTTCTTAAGCCCTATGTCAATCGAGTATTGAGCTATTCAAGGAAACGTATCACCCTTTTAACGGTGGTGCCAGCCCTATCCTATTGCATAACATATGCTACAACTGTTTATACAGATGCACTCTACAATTCTAATATGTTAGTCGTTGGATTGTTTAGTGTGGGGTTCAATTTTGTGTTTTATACATTTATAATTGCTTATTTTATTGAAATGGATAAAAGTTTTAGCTTGCAAACAGAGCAAAAGGTACTACAAATGCAGATAGACAATATCTCAATCCAGATTGAGGACTATAAGGCGGCACAGGAGCAAGGTGCTATCTATCGCCACGATTTACGCCATCATTTACAATATATAAGCGCTAATATTTCAGAAAATCATACTGAAGAAGCGTTGACTTATATCGCCCAAATCAATAAAGCCGTTGATGCCATACAAATAAAACAATATTGTGAAAATACAAGTGTGAATCTAATTCTATCGACTTATGTTACTAAAGCCAGGAATAACCATATTGACATAGATGTGGATGTGATTATACCAATGGAAAGTGATATTAACTCAATAGATGTGTGTATCATTTTATCAAATGCGTTAGAGAATGCAATCAATGCTTGCAATAAGCTAGATGATGAAGCAAATAAAAAAATAAGAGTTAGTTGTAAGTATGAAGATCAGAATATGAAGATAGAGATATGTAATAATTTTGAAGGTGAGATATTCTTTGAAGAAGAACTTCCAATATCAACAGAGAAAGACCATGGTTTAGGTATAAAAAGCATCGTTGCGACTGTTAATAAATATGTCGGGTTATATGCCTTTACAAACGAGAACGGGATTTTTACAATGCGGGTGATTTTATAAATATATTATTTGAAAAAGCGAGTTAATACTCGTTTTTTTGTTGGAAAATATAGATATCAAAGAGGGTTAACTAGAATGATTATCCAGCCTAGAGTGTGCCAACTTATATGTTTTTAAAGCGTACTTGTTCCTTAAATGCATAGGCCATATAAGCTGATTTTATTGTTTGATAATTCGCCTTAGACATTGGGACTAAAGATTGGGATTGCATTTTAATTTCCCTTGGGTATAGTGTATTTATATGGGACATATTAATAAGATATGATCGATGAGGCTTGATAAAGCAGGTAGCATCAAGGAGAAGACTTTCTAATTCGGACATAGATCCAATACCTTCAATGATTAACCCATCTGTCATATGATACAGTATGGTCCTAACGTTAACTTCAGCGAACTCAAGCCTATGGAGGTATATCCTGGTTAAACCGGTTTTGCTTTTTATTAAAATACTTTTGTTAATCTGGGTTTCAATTTCAGAAAAAACTTTATCTAATAGAATAAATAATTGTTCTTTCCATACAGGTTTAAGGGCATAATAGTAAGCACCAACAGAATAAGATTCAACAGCAAATTCTGTAGAAGAGGTAAAAAAGATGATTTTAACATCTTGATTAAATACCCTTATCTCCTTCGCTGCATCCATACCTGTCATAAAAGGCATTAGAATATCTAATAGAACTACATCGTATTTTTCTCCTATTTCCATTGCTGCAATTAAATCTAAAGCATTTTGAAAAGCCGTATATTTTATTAGGGTT
The DNA here is from genome assembly GCF_029210395.1 of Petrocella sp. FN5. Taxonomy (GTDB): domain Bacteria; phylum Bacillota; class Clostridia; order Lachnospirales; family Vallitaleaceae; genus Petrocella. Next base: position 12,983 of record NZ_JARGDP010000070.1, read on the forward strand.
TTATCACACTGGAGATTTTTGTAATCATTTAGAAGGTTGGTCATATTTGAAAGGTCTTTTATATTATCATCACAAAGGGCTATATTAAACATAAATAAACTCCTCTTATTTATTCTCTAGGAAAGACAATGTTATGTTAATGCGTTGAAGCATCGCATTAACTATTAAGGAAGTCTTTCCTGCCGGAACAATTTGCTTTGCAAAACGAGGCGTAGCCTCTTTGTTCTTCTTCCAAGTG
>NZ_JARGDP010000071.1 GCF_029210395.1 Petrocella sp. FN5
GTCCATGTATCAAACGAAGGTGGAATACATCCCTGTATTCTGGCGTTTTGCAATATAGTCATTCCAGGAACTTTATCCTCTACACATCCGGTTTTACTTTTTCTTATGTCTTCTTGCCAATTATAGTTTAATTGATGCCCCTTAGTTTCTTTGTAAAACAATACATGCCATCTACTAACCGGGTACTACCTGCGACTGTCTGATGGTTCCAAACATCTGTATAGGTCTTCTGTTTCCTTTTTATCTCTTTATTCACTTCTTTTCCTATCTCTTCTTGAATAATACGCTGCTTTTTTTCTTGCTTGTATTTAAACAGATCACATACTTTGCCATCATTGGCTACATAGGCTCTCAGCCTAGCCATCTTATCGACACCGACCATTGACCACCCTAGCGGGCGACTACTTAATCTTGAAGACAATAGGTGGCTCACTTGGCCTTCTGCACTACAGCCCATCCTTGCATATTCATCACTATTGGGTCTTATGATGGCTTCCCAGTGATTTTCTATATATACCTTAGTTCTTCTTATCTGTTCGCGTCTACTGTCGCTATCTTCCCATTCTGTGGCAATCTTAAACACCTTTTTTATATTATCTTTATCCTCAAAACTAATACCATCATATATGGCTTCTCTAGCGTCACTTGTTGAATCTCCAAGATGTCTTATAGCCATCATTATTGCTTGGTTTAAATGAAATTTTTCTAGTACAAAATGGCACTTGGTGCCTAATCCGATGGCGCCTGCCTTAATCCATGCGGCTCCATCGCCCATTATGTAGATTTTTTCTATATATGTTTCATCATAGACTGAATCGATGTATTCTAGGACTTCTTCCCATATCTCATTGCTTTTTTTATAGACGCCTGCAATATAATGCTTTCCTACTAATTTCTTTCTTTTACTCGTTTCACTTTCCTTTTCAATTCCCTCAAAGATACAGGCTAGGCGAGGCTCTATTGTGTTGCTTTTATAGCCATTTGTTTCAACTTTTAAATCTCCCTTTTCGTTGTTGAATTGTAAGGATACATGGTCTTCATCGGCATTAATGTATAATATTTTGACCTTTTTCTTTTTCTTCACAATAAGAATTAGTGTGGGTATCTCTAAGCTATGAATATCTTTCATAATTGCCTGCTTACTGATCACATCATCTGTTTTCACAGCATGCTTACCACTGATTCTATAACTACATCTTCACTTTTTATCATATTTTTTGTGATACCACATGCTTGATCAGCTAAGTATATATAGTCGCCTGTCTCTTTTGATTTGAAATAGGTTCGAGTATAATGTATTTCGCCACATGTGCTCGTGAAGGCATTCGGGTCTTTCGATCTCTCGATGACATACCGATCGGTTCGATAGATTGAATTTCTATCAACCTCATCGATGCCTTCAATAGTTTCTGCTATAATCTCTCTTTGTAGCTCTTGCAAGGGCTTTTCGAGTCCTAACACAAACTCACCAATATTCATAGTTTCATCGTTCATGAAACTTTCTACGATTTTTTCAATCTTTTTGATCTCAAACTCCATAAATTGTTGTATACTTGTTTGCATAAGAAAAACACCTTTCTGTTATGATTTATTGTTTCTAGACAAAACTTGTAATATCACAACTTGGTGTTTTTCTTTTATCTTTATTTATCCGACACTATTTTACGCTAACCAAATGCTTAGAATTAAAGCCTTCACAGAGGTTGGCCATCATAGATGAATGTATCGTAGAGATTAACTCCTGTCCAAGTATAACCACTTTAACCTGATTATAATCCGTCATTTCAAAAGCTGAAAAAACTTGTGGTTTAGGTGGATATATCCTTTCATACTCATAAGCCTTTCCAGAACAATGAGGATTCTAATAATGACCTGGATACATAATCTTATACTTATTATAATGCACTTTGTGAACATCAAGTTCCTCTAAGTCGTGAGGTGCTTTTTCCTCATCCGGATAGCCTATAGCAATTATTGCTTCAACCATGTAGTGTTCCGGTATAGATAAAAGTTCCTTTATATAGATCTCTGATGAAGTACCCTTCTCTGTTAATCTTTCTCTGATTTGAACCCAACAGCTACCAAGACCAAGGCGTTCTGCTTCTAGTTGAATATAAGTAGCCGCTATGGCGCAATCTTCAACACACATATCACTTACGCTTGTATCACCGATGATAACAATACCCATAGGTGCTTTGCTCACAAACGTAGATCCATGTGCCTTGGCCTGTGATAGTTGGTTTAGGATATCTTCATCATCCACCACCAGAAAACCCCAAGGTTTTCTGCCTCTTGAACTGGGTGCAAGTAGAGCCGCCGTAACAAGCTTGTCCACTTTCTCACATTCTATTTTTTGGGTCTTGTACTTTCGAATGCTTCGTCGATTAACCAATAAACGAATCATATTTTCACCTCTTATTCGATCACTTAAGCTTTCATGTTATCTAAATCATTTTTCAATTTTTCTAGACCGATTCTAATACGCTTTATAGATTCTTCTTTACCCAAGATAGCAGCTATGTCAAAAGCCCCTCCCGGTGTGGATTCTTTTCCTGAAAGTATGGTTCGAAGTGGCCATAAAATACGTCCGTTCTTCATGCCCTTTTCTTCTACAAAAGCCATAACCAAGTCATGCAAACTCTCAATCGTCCATGTTTCATGGGCTTCCAATATCGGTAGCAATAAAGGCAGATCTTCTAGAGCTGTTTGGGGACTAGTTTTCATACGTTTATGATTATACATATCTATATGGTACTCCGGCACTTTTTCAAAAAAATCAATCATATTTGGGATTTCATTGAACTTCTCAATTCTAGGTTGTGTCAATAGAGCAATGGTTTTTTTATCTAGATGATTATTAAATAAGACTTTATCTATTTCTTTCATAGCGTAGGACAAAAATGTTGCTTCATCCATGTTTTTGATGTACTCACCATTCATCCATGTGAATTTCTTTATATCAAAGACTGCCGGTGCTTTATTTATATGTCTATAATCAAAGGCTTCTACTAATTCTTCTAAAGTGAATATTTCTCGATTGTCTGAAGGCGACCAACCTAGAAGTACAATAAAATTGACTATCGTATCCTTTAGGAAACCTTCTTCAACCAGGTCTTCGTATGACGAATGACCACTACGCTTTGATAGTTTTTTATGGTTTTCATCTGTAATCAGTGGCACATGGACATAGGTCGGTACATCCCATCCAAAAGCTTCGTAAAGTCTATTGTATTTCGGGGAAGAAGAAAGGTATTCATTCCCTCTCACCACATGGGTGATTTCCATAAGATGATCATCCACCACATTAGCAAAATTATAGGTGGGAAACCCATCGGATTTCATAAGGACCATATCATCCAATTCAATATTATCCACTGAAATATCTCCATAAATGACATCTTTGAAGATTGTTTTGCCTTTGGTTGGATTGTTTTGTCTTATAACATAAGGTATATCTGCGTCTAATTTTTCTGCAATCTCATCCATGGTCAAGTCTAGGCAATGTTTGTCATATTTAAAATTTTCTTTGTTCTCTTCAGCTGTTTTTCTAAGCTGTTCCAATCTTTCTTTGTCACAAAAGCAGTAATACGCTTCTCCTTTGTCAAGAAGCTTCATAGCATGTTCTTTGTATATACCTGCCTGTACACGCTCACTTTGGATATATGGACCAAAACCACCATCTTTATCCGGACCTTCATCATGAATCAATCCAGTACCTTCCATGGTTCTATTGATGATTTCTATGGCACCTTCAACCAGTCTCTCTTGATCTGTATCTTCGATTCTAAGAAGGAAGTCGCCTCCTTCATGTTTCGCTATTAGATAAGCATACAAAGCGGTTCTCAAATTACCAACATGCATCCTCCCTGTCGGACTCGGTGCAAATCTTGTTCGAATTTTACTCATCATCTCACTCCATCTTTATGCTCAACATTCACAATCAATGTCTTATGAGCTTAATATACCTTGATAACCAAGGCACTTGAACGTCATACTTTCATCATTATAACATAGGTTACTATGGCTCACAATCCGATTTTTGGATAGAAAATCTATGGTAATATGCATTCGCCGGTTTACTATTTACCACTCAAAGGCTATAATGTTAAAGACACCCTCTTCTTAGAAGATGTCCTCGTTGTCAGTTAACATAATACACTACACATCCATCTCATAACTAACATCGCTTGGTTATAAATGAATATATATTGGAGGCACTAAAACCATGAAAAAAATTCATATACTCATTATGATACTCGTACTATTCATCTTGACAAGCTGTAGCCCGGCTCTTACATTAGATGACCTTGTACAAGCTACTGTTTATTTTCCTGAATCGAAGGATCATCTAGTAAAAGTTGATACCCTTACCCCTGAAGATGGTTTGTCCGACCTATATACCCACCTACTGGATGCACCCGTGAAAGCACAAAGTATTAAGCCTGACCTTATCTATCTACTGGACTTGGATACCATTCGTGGCATCATGAAATATGATCTGAGCTTCGATCTAACAAACAAAGAAGCACGAGCACAAAATATTAATGGTACTTACATAATTCCCTTTGAATGGGTTGATACCTATTTAAAAAAATTACCTATTCGTAATCATTTCTCTTATTTGATGCCATCTAAGCCTCAACTGGTTATTAATGATAGGACTGTGGACTATGCTTATAATCAAGATTGGCAGATACATGTAACAGATAACGTAACCTACGATATTAAGGACCAGACTACACATTTTGAAACCTATTATACAGACACCGATGCTGTTAATATTTCCCTAGAATTTGATCGTAGGTCACCGAATCAGATTCTCTTGGCCATAGATAATGGAAGAGAAGAAATCACCTATACTATAGATGACATCGGTAATTTACCTGTCCCTGAAAAATCCGGTCGCTATACTTATACCTTAATGGCAATATGGGATGATACTACTTTAGATTATTCCGGTAAAATTAACTATGCCTTCGGACTGGACCTTCATCTTAAAGAATCCTTGCATCTTAACAAAACAACTTTTGAGCCCGGAGATAGTATTGGGGTTCTCATTGAACAACCTTTTGGTCTTGACTACAGAATCGAAACCCCTATATTTGAGAATACCATTGGTGTTTTTCATCACGAAAATGAACTGGTTGCACTGGTGCCTATCGATAGCAGAACCGCTCCCGGTAACTATAGTCTAAGTCTATATGAAGCATCGACCAATACACTTTTAGAGAAGATTGAATACCAGATTATCGAAAAGATATTTGAAACACAACATTTGACTGTTAATACCTCCACCGCTTCTCTTAGATCCGATGAAAATGCCCGAAAAGACGCAGAAAAGTTCAAAAATGCAAAAGCTTATTCTGTTGGTGAAAAGCTATGGGATAGCCCTTTTATTCAGCCTGTTGAAGGCCGTATCTCCACAGAATACTCGGTTATTAGATATGTTAATAACGGACCGGAAAGCTCTAGGCACAACGCCATTGATATTGCAGCACCTCAAGGTACACCTATAAAAGCCGCTCATAATGGTATCGTCACATTCTCCTCTGACCTTATTATATCCGGCAATGTGGTTGTCTTGGATCATGGATTAGGACTTTTTACAACCTATGTGCATATGCATAAAATCTATGTAGAGGATGGACAAGAGGTGAAAAAAGGGGAGATCATCGGTGAAGTCGGCTCCACTGGCTTTTCAACCGGTCCTCATCTACACTTTGCTGTATCTAAAAATGGTGTCAATCTAAATCCTTGGAAATTCATGGAGGAAGACCCTTTAGTTTTTCCAACATGGAAACCAACGCCTTAAATCAAAGCGGTAAAATAATTATGGATCGGGTATTTTGGATATAACATATGATATTGATGAATCATGACTTTGGGTCGAATAGTGGCAAGGGATTCCAAGGTGTCATAGCCAAATAACCACTGGGCTAAGGACTCAATATCCACTGTGATATCCGGTGCTTCATGAGTAATGCTAACTTGTCCATCTATTCTATATATATGGTTGTTCTCAAGAATCTGGTCATCTATGACCTTGATGGTACAGGTTCCTAAGAGATCAGCCATGGCTTCAAAAAGTAATTCTACATGAAGTATACGAGCCATCATAAAAGGTTTTTCTATTCTTTCATGTTCTTTCATATGGGGAATTAGATGTTTTAGGGGATTGTTTTTTGGCATTTGCCATTGAATCGACTTTTCCCCTGCAATACTACCCATATAATCTAAGATGTTCATTAGACCTTCATCGGATGTATAAATACATTCTCGAACAAAAATGTCCTCAAAATCATAGTAAATCACATATCCATCAGGGACAATAACCACACGCCCCTTTTCCGAATGCACTTCTTTTAATAAATGTTCAAAATCACGCATGCCTCTGTTTTGAGATAATGTTAATGTTTTCTTGTAATTATTGTATATCGGTAATAACTGTATGCTTGTTTCTACACTTATTTCTTCATTTGGTACTGTCCTTATGATTCGGTTAAGGTTCTGATAATGGAACTTATAAAGGGCAACGTCCTGAATAAAACCAAAACCAAACTGATTATACAGTCTTGAGTCTATAGGCATAAGGACTGAGAAGACATCACCTGCATCATATCTTTCTCTTAGCAGCCATGTCATCATTTTTCTCATTAGACCTTGTCGTCGATGGGATTGTTTTGTTGCCACACCCACCACATACGAAACATTATAGAGACAACCTTGCCACATTAATTGGTATGGGTTTAGGTGGGCCATCGCGATAAGGTTATCACCTTCCATATAACCTGCTACTTGGTTCATATGAATATGGGTATTAAAATAATAGGCCACCAGAGATGGCCCATCTTCTACAAACGTTTCTTGCCATAAATCTAGGGCTTTGTCTTTTTCCCGTTCATCCAGCCTTCTAATCATAACGCCTCCATAGTCATACTAAACTTTCTCACGGATGTTGTACTTCTTGATTAAGTCGATGGGGTAGTAACTTAATTTGGCTTTTCTAAGGCCTTCAAGTCCTAAGTCATCCTCACGGTTAACAAATTCTACATTCGGATAGGCATGTATCAGGAACTCCTGATTGATGGCTTGATAAAGACCTCGTACTTCTGGATCTGCTTTTTCAATATGTATCACCGCTTCTCTATCATGATTCATTAGAGAGCCAATGGTCACTGCTTTTAACACATCGTCAATGTATATCGCGCCCACTTTAACTTCTAGAATGGTCATTTGCTCGATAATCTTACAGACACCGACTATTTCATCAGCTAGCATGCCAGCGTCTTCTCCTTTGGTTTCTCCCCAAGCTTTTACAAACTCACAGATCTCATGATTTCTATCACTAGAAATCTCTTCATACCGCCATCTTCCCTCATATTCTCTTTTGAAGCTATTTAGATGGTTTCTCTTTTTACTGAGTTTTTTACCCTTAAGTGTTCTTAGGGCCTCAGCATCATATAGATAGTCATATTGCTTTCTATCTGTTGTAATCTCAAATTGATCCTTATAGTTTATTTCAATAAAATCTTTGTAGATTTCGTCTGTTACCAAAATCTCAACGGGTTGACGAATACTATGAAAATAATCAATTAAAGTTTCTGTGGCTTCATCGAAATAGCTTTCTTCACAAAGAGGCATTATGGCATAGATCTTGCCTTCAAATTCTTCAATCAACAGTATATAATGCTCAAATTTGGCGTATCGTATGTTGTATCTATTATTCCATAAATATAGGGTAGCAAAACAATACTCACAATTTGGGATAGAACGTTTATCAATATATGGTGTTAATACTTCCTGATCATCAATGGTTAATGGTTTTAGTTCCATGTTGTTCTCCAATCTATGGGCCTGATTCTTACTAGCTTCATATTTCCAATTTTATTCACTTTTTATCAGTAAACAGATGGCTTGGGCACTGATGCCTTCTTTTTCACCGGTAAAGCCCATTCCTTCTTCCGTTGTTGCTTTTATATTGATATTACTTATGCTGGTTTTTAGGGTTTTCCCTATAATCATACGCATAGTATCTATATATGGGGCCATCTTAGGAACTTGAGCAATAATGGTGGCATCTATGTTCACAAGCTTATAGCCATTTAGGGCCATAAGGCTTCCAACTTCTTTAAGAAGCATGATGCTATCCGCATCCTTGTATCTCTCATCTGTGTCCGGGAAGTGCTTGCCGATATCACCCAAAGCCATCGCACCAAGTAAACTGTCCATAATTGCATGGGTCAATACATCTGCATCACTATGTCCCAAGAGCCCATGGCTATGGGGAATGGTCACGCCCCCAATAATCAAATCTCTACCTACAACCAATCTATGTACATCATATCCCATGCCTATTCTCATATTATTTACTCCCAATTCTATTAGCTCGATTTTTAACGCGACAAATAGTGGGTTAATAGATGATCCATGTGCTCAATATTCTCATTTAAGAGTTTTAAGGTTTCATGGGATTTATCTCTTGAACCCACCACAATAATACTCGTGACGTCCCTATTGTGAATGATACAATCTAGTTTTTCTAGAAGCTGATCCATACGGTGGAGAATATGCTCAAAGCATTCTACAAATTCTGGCTCCTTATAACCATGATCACCTTTGGACAATCTAAAGCAGATGTCATATGTTATATGAGACATTTCCCTAAGTAAGGTGGTCATTTTTATGATTTTCTCAAGTTTAACACTTTTTTGCTCATTCTTAAACGTAAAAAAATCTTTCTGGTAATCCATGATTGTTCCATTAATCCAATTGATATTATTAAATAAATCCCCATAGTCTTTCATTATTATATGAGCATCCTCATAATTCTTAAGGCTTAACATATGATAAATGGCTTTTGTTTTTTTACTGATTTGATCTAATAAGTGATAGACTCTTTTTTCCATCATATGTTTATAACCCATAAATGAAAAAAGCAGATTAACAAACATGGCAATGGCAACACCTGTTATTAAGGCGGTTATTCTAAGCTTAAAGGTTTCAAATTCACTTGGATTACCAAGCAAGTCCAATTGCACATATTGAGTCATATAGATAGATGTAAATACTGCGACAACTGAAAATTGACGCCAATTGATTAACAAACTAACATACAAGGTAACCGTTATAGATAATGCCGCTGACCATGGATTATAGCCTAAAACTGATAAGATGATACCAGTTATTAATGCGCCAATAATAGAGGCTTCGACTTGTTTAAACCCACTTCGAATGCCTGTTAAATTAACAGGTTCTAAGGTTAACATCATACCGAAAAGCACAGAAATCATATCTTTCGACACATACGGAATGCTTTCCCCTACAAAAGAACCAATCAAAACCGCAACAAAAGCTTTTAATAGAAACTCCTTCGTATCAAAGAGCCTTGCTTCCTTATTAATTAGAATATAGTTTAACAACTTCATTTTATGCCTCATTTCTTTTAATCGTTATTGTTCCATCATCATACAACGAAATCAAGAATAAAACAAGATATGTCATGACATATTCCTATAACTTTTCTTTAAGTACCGCTTCATAGACCTCATACGTTTTCTCATACGTATTATCTAGGGTAAAGCTGTGAACGATATTGGTGCCTTGCTTGATTTTCTCTTCAATTTTATTTTTATTAACAGGATCTAGCACCCATTTAATCTGTGCTTTTATCATAGATACGTCATTGGGATTGAAATAGATACCCGCATCCTGTGCTACTTCTCTAAAACTACCAATATCACTTAATATTGTCGGACATTTCATAGTAAATGCTTCCAATATCGGTATGCCAAATCCTTCATATAAAGAAGGGTAGACAAAAGCTAACGCTTGACGATAACAAGCCGCCAACACTTCATCATTCAAATTACGTTGCCCTACTTGTCTGTTAATACCAAGTTCAGCAATCTCTTTACGTTCATTTTCTGTAAACTCACCACCTCCAACGCATAAAAGATTCAGTGTTTCATCTTCTAACAGAACCATCGACATGGCCTCTAAAAACAGCTTAAAATTCTTATTGTCTGTTCTTTGTCCTACAAACAGAATATAGCGTTTTGGCAATCCTCTTAAGGTAATGTTGACTTTTCCAAATCTTAAAGGTAGGCCATGGTATACAACTGTAATCTTCTCAGGTTCTAAATGATAAAAATGAATTAAGTCTTCTTTCGTATTATTTGAAACTGCGATTATGTGATCTGCGGCCATAATCAGCTTTTTTTTCTCTTCCAATAAAGTATCAATATTACCATAATACTGAGGAAATAGTTCTCTACCTAAATCATGAATCGTAATAACTACTTTTTCATTTTTAAGATATTTCAAAAAATAGGTATTATAATTCGTGGGATGAAAGATATCCACCTGTTGCTTACGCAAAGTTCGTTTGGTCAAAAACTTTGAAATCCAATTATTAACCTTCTCAATTAGCATACTTTCATATTTATGATCAAAATTATCATTTAATTTATTATAGTAATAATTTTTCGAATGAAATACCGGTACAATCGCATCTTCCTTATCAGAGCATTGAATCAGATTGGTGAAATATCTGGATATACCCCCATAACGTTGTGTTCTAAATATTTGATAATCGTACAATACTTTCATAATTCATCCCTTCATCTATCTAGCTTATCCTGTCATTTAGCCACTTACAGCTTTCTCCTTCTACAATCTTAACCTATTTGATACAATTACGTCAACAAAAGAAGCTTTAATTAAGAAGAATGACTTGATGTGATTAAAGCATTAAAATAAGCTTCTCAAATTACCAATAAAAATAAGCGCCATAAGGCACTCATTTTATTCATTAATTCGACTTTCTTACTTGCATGATACTTAGGAAGTGGCAATCCACAGTTAGAGTATATAGATACTTCTTCATTGTGGATTAGGCTAGCCAAAATCTTTTAACCATAGGATAGAAGCACGAATCAATTACAGCAATAGATTATAGTTTTCTTTGTAAGTGCGTCCAATTGGTATCATATTATCATAATGCTTAATTTTGATCATACTTTGGCTATTGTTTTTATTAACATAGTCAATGAACAATAGATTCACAATGTAACTTCGATGAACACGAATGAACTGTTCTTTCGGTAACTGTTCCTCAAGTTCACTCAGTGTCACTCTCCCAATCGGGTGCCTATCATTTTTCGTGTAAATATAAGCAACCTTATCTACCGTCTCAATATAGACTATCTCGCTATGGTTGAAAAAATAGTCTCTTGATTTACGTCTGATTTTAAGCTTACTTAATTGATCTTGAATAATTACTTTTTTGTACAAAAGTTCTTCTAACATATCCGTTAAATAATTCATAGAAAATGGTTTTCTAATATACCGATTGCACTTTGAATTGTTATATGCTTCTAGGATATTCTCGGTTGGCTCTTTGATGCCTGTAACAATGACAACCCAAGCCAACTCATATTGTGGTAGCTTTCTAATGGCATCAATAAAAGAATAGCCATTACCATCCGGCAAGAGAAGATCTACAATAAAAATGCTTATTTCGTTCTTTTTTGCCATATCCAATGCGTCCTTAATGGTGGTTGCTTCAAGAACATGATCGAAAAGCTTCTTTATGCTTACCGCTTCTTTAATCTGCTCACTTATCTCCGGTTCGTCTTCTAAAATCAACAATGTCATATATGGCCCCCCAATGCATTTAGGACTCCTCATCAGCCCCAATTCTTAGTGTATTACTGTCAAATCAAAATAGTAAGTTATGCTAACAAAAACCTTTAACACTTGAACACACTAAACTAAGTCACTAATCTATCGCCATACTTTATGTCAACAGGTATTATTGACTACTTAACCATAGTATAACCTCATGAATTTCTTTAAACAAGTGCAATGTACCCATTTGCTTTCAACCTGTCCTAAAGGATTTCTTACCTAGGCCTTTAGTGTCGGTTTTGATACATTATGACAACCAATGATATACTGTATTCTATTTTTAGGAATTAAAAAAAGACCTCATAAGAGATCTTTTTTAGTAGCGGAGATCGGATTCGAACCGATGACCCTCCGGGTATGAACCGAATGCTCTAGCCATCTGAGCCACTCCGCCGTATATGTAGTTATAGAGCTTACACTCTAATGGGCGCAACAGGGCTCGAACCTGTGACCCCCTGCTTGTAAGGCAGGTGCTCTCCCAGCTGAGCTATGCGCCCGGGAGATTAATAATTACCATTATGATAATAACAGGGGCAGTAGGACTTGAACCCACGACATCCGGTTTTGGAGACCGACGTTCTACCAACTGAACTATACCCCTATACTTATTGTAAACTCGACAAACTCGCTTTGAAGCCCCATTTTTTTATTGGAGCAACGAAAAGAATTATAACATCCTGATGTTCATTCGTCAATAGCCTTTTATACTTTTCTGTGTTTTTTGAATCTTTTTTTTTCTATTTTCTTTTCATACCATGATATCATGCGTTTCCCTATAAAAGATACTACTATTGTTAAAAGAATTAATAAAATGGATTTGTAAGGTTTTGAAATAAATGCTCCAACATTATAGCCAATGAAGCTTAAAGAAAAGACCATAATTAATTTCCCAAAAAACAAAGCAAAGAAATAATCATCTTTCTTCACATCTGCCAATCCTGCTAAACCGCAAACAATAATAGAGGGGGTAAAAGGGAAGGCCAGCATTACAAAAATCGGTACAAAACCCTTCTCCTTAATCCAATGCAGTAAATTGTCAAACCGTCTGCTCTTATGCACCAAACGACTAAAGCGGCTGTGTCCAAATCTTCTTATAATCAAAAAGACCAACCATGAACCAATAAATGTTCCAATGAAAGAATATAAATAGCCTTGCCAAAACCCATAAGCCAATACATTGATGGTGACAAAAACAACCAATGGCAATGGTGGAAAAAAAGCCTCAACCATGGCTAAAAGGATGCCGGCAAATGGACCGTACTGAGCAAACCTAGCCACAAACTCTAGAACCAACTCGTATTGTTCCGTTAATGCTACTGTATCAATGTCCATGCTAATCACCTTTCCCAGATATATAAAACCCATCTTCTCTAGATATTTAGATGAAAAGATGGGTTACAAGTCTGTTATTCGATTGTTATGTCTTTTTCATCTACTTTTTCATCGACTGTAGCTTTTCCTGCTACTTCTTCTGTCTTTTTTTCCTCAGTATTTTTTATATC
>NZ_JARGDP010000072.1 GCF_029210395.1 Petrocella sp. FN5
GGTATAAAAAAATGGATCAGAGAAAATAAAATTGGGTTAGTTGCCGGATTGGTTGCAGTTCTAATGATAGGTGGGCTTGCCTATTGGTTTGTGTATGGGAGAAAACCAGTGGAAGAACCTCTTTCAATAGATGAGCAGATAACGGACAACTATCGTATCGATGCTATGGAAGTTAAAGCCCTTGAAGTCACAGATCAAGGCGTGTCTACAAATAGTCCTTTTGAGATTCAAGTAAAAGGTATAATTAATACGGATACCTTAAAGCGTGTCCTTAAAGTAAAACCAGATAAGGCTTATACGATCTCTATGAAAAATGAGAAAGATTTAAAATTTGAATTAACCTTTGATGCGCCACTAGATGCCGGTGAAATCGTTAGCGTGATATACGACCAAGGTGAGATACCTTTTGGTTTTGCTTTTCAAACCCAAAAAATATTAGCTGTAAGTGCTGTATATCCAGCAGAGGATAAAGAATATGTACCGACCAATACACTTATAGAAGTATATTTTTCGAAAAACATTGAGGCATCAATTGGTGATTATATAAATTTAACACCTCAGGCAGAAGGTCGCGTGGAGGTTTTTAACAATGTATATAGGTTTATACCAAAAGAGAATCTTCAGCCCAACACAGTATATACCTTAACCATAGAAGAGGGTTATGTTCATAAAGATGAGACCTTAGAGGGTTTCGAAACAAGGTTTACGACGGATTATAGTTATCATTCTAATCAGCAACTGATCTATTTTCTGAATAAGGACCTTATTTATCTAAATCCAAATGGCGTTCAGAGCTTTAGAGCCTATAGTGATCTGTATAATGAAGGCGAATCCATATCCATAAAGGCATACCCAATCAAAAAAGATGTGACAGCAATAAAGTTAAATAGGATGGTCCCCAAAGAAGCACAAACCTATTTAGATGCTAATGAGGAAGTATCAGAGTCCCCAAAAATGATTAAGGCTAGATATAATATTTATGACTACTATCAAGGTTACGTTACTTTGGATGAGAATCTAAGTAAAGGTTACTATTATCTACTTTTGGAAAAAAGTGATAAGATTGGTGGCACTTTGCTTCAAGTGACAGAATTCAATGGCTATCTGATGGCAGATAACGACCAACTTCTAGTATGGCTTCAAAGCACAGGAGACAATGTACTTGAAAGTGTCGTTTCAATAGATGACACGCCTATTGGTTCAACGAATGCGGCTGGACTTAGTGTTATGCCTTATAAAACACCTCAAAATACCTTTAAGATGGTAAAAATAAATACAAAAGAAGTACAACCTCTGTTGATGCCTTTACGAACAGGGACTTATGAGAAACAGTTTTTTGAGGATTATTGGTATTATGCATATACAGACAGAGCCGTTTATTTACCAACAGACCTAGTTTATGTATCAGGATTTGTTCAACATAAAAATGGTAAAGCGACTCAATCCGTTACGATTAAAAGGGTTATAGGTGACAAGATTTTAGAAGAAAAAACAGTAGCACTCTCAAAGAACGGGGACTATATTACTTCTTTTGAGTTTGAAGATTATTATGGTTATGGGTTCGATCTTCAGGTTTTTATTGGTGAAGAGAAGCTAACAACAGTATATGTTGGTATAAGTCAATTTGAAAAGCCAACGGTAACAATGAAGGGGAATACGGATAAAGATATTATGATGATGGGTGATGAAATCGTAGTAAGTGGAGAAGTGATGTATTATGAAGGTACACCATATACAAATCCGGAAATTGTTTTGGAAAGTGACTGGAATATTATTCTAAGAGAAGGTCTAAAAAGCGTTCAGTTTGAAGGTTCTGAAAATGGACATTTTGAGGAAGTCTTTATACCTTATTTGGATACAACGACATGGTATCCTGAGATGGTTCATCTTTATGCTCGGCTGGATACCATAGACAACTATTATGACACGATACCTATTTCTTTTATCATGCTTCCAAGAGACATGATGACCATTCTAGAACTTGAAAAAGTAAGCGATGCTGGATTTGAGATGACCTATAGAGCCCATGAAATCGACATTTCAAAACACGATCCTGAAATATTTGACGGCTCAAATCTTAAGGGCAATCCTATTGGTGATGTGAACGTAGAAGTGACAGTTAAAGAAATCTATTATGAAAAAGTATTTGTAGGTCAGTCTTACGATGAAGTAATGAAAGTGACCTATGACCGATTTAATTATAAACGTATTGAGAATATTGTTTTGAAAAACACGATGGTAACAGATGCTCAAGGTGTCATGAGTCTTAATTTTGATCAGGTGGTTGAAGGTCGTGACTATATCGTCGAAACAGTATCCTATGATGGCAAAGGACGTGTCATTAAAGACACAGGTTATTATGGTGGGGATATATATTATAGAGATGCTTTGGCATATCATCAATATGCTTATTTGGACAGTGATCAATATGCCTATGGTATTGATGAAGAAGCTCATATTTTTGTTAATACAGAGGAGGGGAGATTACAAGGGGGTAATCAGGATCAAATGCTTTTCATAGTGGTTAAAGAAGGTATCTATGAAACCTATTTGTCAGATACCCCCTCGCATACACTAAAATTCAAAGAGGATATGATACCAACGGTATATGTTCAAGGGGTCTATTTTGATGGTCAGTATATGCATGCCGGTTATAATTTTAGAAAATATTTGCAGTTTGATACGGATGAAAGAAAAGCCATGATTGACATAGAGTTTGAGCAGTCTGATTATAAACCGGGGGACACAGTTCACGGGGTTATTACAATGAAAGACAAGGATGGAAAGCCTTTAGAAGGTTACTACAATATAAGTGTGGTAGATGAAGCTTATTTTGCCCTTTACGAAGATCATAAAGATCCAAGAAGTGAACTCTACCAATGGCATTATAATACGGCCATACTAGGTGAAACGGTTGCCACATCAAAGTTTATTGAGGCAACTTATGGCGCAGAAGGCGGTGAAGGTGGTGACGGAAGTATACGATCTGACTTCAAAAATACAGCATACTTCAATAACGGCACAACCGATGAGAAGGGAGAAGCAAATGTTTCTTTCAAAGTACCGGATAATCTCACAAAATGGCGGGTGACGGTTAGTGGGATCACCCAAGATCTGTATGTAGGGGTTTCAAAAGAGAATCTAAATGTAACACTACCCTACTTTGTAACCGCGTTATTTGCAGATAATTTCTTAGAACAGGATGAACTAGGCTTAACCCTGAGATCCACATCAAAAAACGTACCAAGGGATACAGAGGCCGATTATAGGGTGGAAATTAAAAGCCAGGAAGGGTTTGATTGGACCTATGAAGGAAAAGGCTTCTTGAATGATTTCATGTATGTGCCTGTTGGTTCGCTTCCACTAAATACATTGGAACCAGGTAAATATACAGTGACGATTGAAGGATCTGTACCAGGATATAAAGATCGTATGTCTAAGAGTATACAAATCCATAAGAGTACCCAAAGACTGCCTTTGAACCATAAAGAACAAGTAGAAGAAAACACCATTATAAAACATAACAATCAGATGGTTCAAATCAGTATGATGAACCCACTGGCGAGAGAACGTTATGAGATGTTATCAAAATGGCTCTACAATCATGTAGAGGCTCTTGAGTACAAAGCATCAGGGTATATGGCTTATCTTGAAATGGAAAAGCTAGGGTTTGAAGTCAGCCATCTTACATGGCTAAGTCAAAAACCATATTATTACCTTCCGGAAAACAATCTCTATAATTCGACCCATTCAAGTGACGGTAGTGTTATAACAACAGTTGATTTGTTGCAAATGGGATGGGGAGATGTCATAGAAAATAGCGAAGTAGAAAGACTGAAGCTAGGCTTATATCAAAAAGCTATGAGCGATAAGACGAGTTATGTCGAATCCATGGCAGCTCTATATGGACTTGCCTTACTGGGAGAACCTATGTTAGAGAATATACGGGTAGCACTAGGTCTATCAACGTATAAGGAAGAGCCTTTAGCTGTGCTTTATGGTATAAAAGCTTTAGCTTACTATGGTGCGTATCAAGAAGTGATACAAGCATTATCTGAGCATTTTCCGTCAGGTAATCAAATGATTGGCATTGACTATATTGAGACTGAAGATCCAAATCAAAACAAAAAAAACGCTTTGCTGATGGCCATATATGTCGATTTAAATCAAGAAAAAATGGCTAGTTCAATTCATAATAGGATTCAAGATTTGGAAGTAAAAGGCTATATTACTGCCAGTGAGTGCTTTTATTATACAACCCATCTTCCAACCAACTTACTTGAAAGTGTCGTAGAGGTTAGTATTAATAAACAGAAAGAAATCATAAGGTTGGGGTATGATGATGTATGGCATCGTACCTTAACAGCAAATGAAGCTATGGAGACGGTATTCCTACCAATTAATGGTGAGACGACCATGATTACAAACTATATTGGATCACATCAAGACGTTGAAGTTAATAATGACTTAGAAGTGGAAACCCGTATCATTGCAAAAGAGGGTAGTATAAGCGTGGGTGACCTGATAACTGTTGAGCATAAGGTTAAGGTTCATAAACCCATTACTAACTTTGAGGTTATGGATGTTTTGCCTGCTGGTTTGGTATTTGTTGGAAATGTAGCAATTACTTCAAATGAAGTTAATATGTTGGCATATAATAACAATGAAGGGCGATCGGCACAATTTTACACATATGCCTATCATCATAATACGGATAAACTAAATGATTATGAATTTGTGCTTACCTATCAAGCTCGAGCCATTACTATTGGCAATTATGGATATGAGCCCATTGTGATTTTTGATACAAAAAACCAAAGCTACACTAAAGGAGAAGGAATAAAAGTTGAAATCATTCAATAGATTTTTCATTTGGGTGGTAGTGTTTTTTTTGATAGGTCTTTTAGCAAGTTGTACGCCCGATGTCAACAAGGAAGAGGAGATTGTCAATTATGATATAGATGCTCGGGTATTTATTGATAAAAAACAGATTGGCAAATACGATACTGAATATCTGGAACCTATTTATGGTGGGCTTGTACCTCATCACAATGTAGCCCATAGCATGATTAGTGATTTCTACAAAACACTTAAGAAAGATGTTGAACTAATTATACTTATTGGGCCTAATCATGGAGGCAAAGGTCCAAGGTACCAAGTTGTGGGATCTTCTTATATGACCCATTATGGTTTGGTCATCCCTTCGCCATTATATGGAGAATTATTGAACCATAGAGACGTTATGAAAGCGGATGATGTCATGCTCAGAGGTGAACATAGTGTGGGTATCCATATGAATTATATAAGAGCTAATTATGAAGATACGCCGGTTTTAACCTTATTGGTTCATGAGACCGGCGGTATTCATGGCGTGGACAGTCTTGGAAAACACATAAGGGATTTTATTGGGGATAGAAATGTAGTTGTTATTGGGTCAGTAGATTTTTCACATGATTTATCTCTAGAATTAGCAAAGCAAAAAGATCAAATAACCAAAGAAATCATTAGAAATAAAAGCTATAAAAGACTCTTTACCTTAAATAACGATTATATAGACTCTCCAACAACGGCCTATTTGACGATTATGCTTCTGAAAGAATTGGGATTTGATCATCAATTATTATTGAATGAAGGAAATGCTGCCCTTATTTTGAATCGTCCTAACATGGAAGCCACAACCAGCTACTTCGTATATGGTTATGGTAAAAGCACATCGATACAATCGGATTGAAGTAGATTGTGGCGCTTATGGCATAATTATACGAAATATGGTATAATAATGACACTATATTTGAGAAGTAATATCATGAGGTTCTAGAATGAAAGACAAAGAATATTCTCTTTCTATCTTTTTAATTACATTTATGGCCATGGGACATATATCATACGGGGCAACAGAGATAAACGCGGAGCCTAGAGGTAATGACCTAGTTTTTATAATGATGCTTGCTGTTATGCTGGTAGTCATTATCAAAATGTACTTGAATCTAAAAAAGCTAAAAGCCACAAATCTTGAGCTTGGAGACCAGAATAATATTTTGAAGTATATGGCATCTCATGACCCTGTAACACATCTATATAATAGGGGTACCATGGTTGAACATATACAAAAACACCTATTGATGCAGGAAAACAAACTCAGTTATCTATATGATATAGCCATTACAAATCTAAAACTTATTAATGACACCTATAGCCATGACATTGGAAATGAGGTGTTAAAAGTGGTTGCTAAAAGGCTCAGAGAAACCTTTAATGGTCCGTTAGAAACGTTAGGTATGGATCAAATGACTTTTTTAGCAATAGAAAGCAACACGAGTTGCAAGGAGGATGCCATATCTCGTGCCTGTACTTTGATTGAAGGGTTGACAGAACCTATTAAAGTAGATTATATGGAAATAGATGTGCTCATTAGCGTTGGTATAGCCATGGCTCCTGACCATTCGTTGGATGCCAAACAACTCATAAAAAAAGCCAATATGGCCTTGGTAGAGTCTTTGAACCGTGGATATAAAACGGTATACTATTATGAAGATACACTATATATCGATGTTATTAAGCGCATCGCATTAGAAAAACAGTTAAGAAGGGCTTTGAAATTAAATGAAATGGTGCTTTATTATCAACCTAAAATCAACTTAAAAACGATGAAGGTAGATGGTTGTGAAGCATTGATTAGGTGGCATCATCCGGACGGATATATTATTTATCCCAATGATTTTATACCACTAGCAGAAGATATCGGTTTTATTGATGATATCGGAAAATGGGTGGTGAAAGAATCGATTTACCAGGTTAAGAAATGGCAAGAGCAAGGACATAATATTCGGGTATCTTTAAACGTTTCAGGAAAAGAGTTTGATGATGAGTTTATAGAACATATACATCAAAACATTAAAAGTCAAGGAGTTGACCCTTCATTATTAGAAGTGGAAATCACAGAAACAGCTGCGCTTAAGGACCTTAATCATAGTCGACATTTGGTTCAAACTCTTCATGAATTTGGTATAGGGGTTTCTTTGGATGACTTTGGTACAGGCTACTCATCTATGACTTACATTAAACAGTTAAAAGCGTCAAAACTAAAGATTGATAAGTCCTTTATTGAAGATTTGGACAATATTGAGCAGCGTATTGTCATTGAATCGATGATCTTACTAGGGAAAAAATTGGACTACTATATTAATATTGAAGGTGTCGAAACAAAGAAGCAGTTGTACATATTAAAAGACTTAGGTGTGGATGAAGTTCAAGGTTGGCTGTTTAGCAAAGCTGTTTTGCCGGAAGCATTTATAGACTATGTGAAAGTCCTTGATGAAAATGGATTTAACGGATAATGGACGGTCATCCTATTGAGACATGGCGTGGATTTTGTCTAAAATAGCTATTTTTTCATGGGGCTTTAGTAGACTTTCCAAGTAAAAGGAACCGATCAAATACATGAGCATCATAGAAGTAATATGAATAAGTGTAAATGGAACGCCTAGGGAAGTCATTTCGAAGAGAACAAGAGGAAGTTTAGCAGAGGTCCAGGTACCTAAAAAGAAGAAAACATAAGCAAAACGAGCACCTTTACGTAAGAGTAAGGCAGCTATTGGGAAGGCTGCATAAAGTGGGCCAGCTGCCATAGAACCGAGTAAGAAGGAGAAAAACAGTCCGGTCAAGCCTGAATGCTCACCCATGTATTTTATCATGGTCTCTTTTGGAATCCAGACATCCATTAAGCCAATCAAAAGGAAGATGGGTGGGATAACCCCCATCATAGTTACAAGGTTATCATAGGATATGCTTAAAGAAGATCTTGCATATGAAGGTTCAACGAATGCCATAACAAGGATCACCAAAAGAAAAGCGAGTGTAAATTTGTGTTTTATTAATACTAACTTCATTATAGAATCCCCCCAATCAATCCGGCAAAAATTAAAGATGCAAATAGAGCAAAAACATTTCTGAGAATGGTCGTTTTTTTGTTAAAGTATTTGAGTTCAATGGCTAAACTTGAAATACCGACAGCCATCAAAGTGGCAATAAAAACAGCGACCTGAGGATAACCCGCACCACCAATGAGTAGATTTTCGCCAAGTGAAAAGGCTACAAAACTAGGCATAAAAACAATGGAACCAAGAACAGCGCCAACAATAATACCAGTTAGGCCGGATTCATCACCAAGCAGCTTACCAATTAATTCAGGTGAAACCAATGTTAGCATAATACCGACAAAGAGAATCATAGGAATTAGGGCAGGTACTAACCCAGTAAAAGCCTTATAGGCTTTTTTTAGTGCCATCATTGTTTTTTGTCGATCTTTAAAATAAGAAAGAACAGTGAGCAAAATCGAAACAGTATAGAAAAGAACAGTAGTTGTCATATAAACCTCCTAATTAAGTACTGTATATTATTATATTCAGATATAATAGTTTTGTCAATGGTATTTAGTTTGAATTTAAATGATATACTGAAAAATCAAAAAAATGGAGTGTGTATTTATGGAAAGTAAGTTAGACATAAGAGGGTATGCATTGGTTTTCTCATCCTATGTTATGTGGGGACTGCTGACGTTTTATTGGAAGCAGCTGACGATGTTATTGCCCTTTGAGGTATTATCTACAAGAATCATCTTTTCATTTGTGACAATGGGCTTGGTGTTGATGTGGAAAAAGAACCGCCTTTTTATTTCTTATTTGACTCAGCCCAATAAGAGGAAAATCTTAATATTGACAAGTATTTTGATTATGGCCAATTGGGTCATTTATATTTATGCGGTTAGTTCGGATCAGATTGTACAAGCCAGTTTGGGTTATTACATCAACCCACTCGTTAGTATTCTATTGGGTCTTCTCCTGCTTAAAGAGCGGATCACACGACTTCAGATGATTGCGGTTGGCTTTGCTTTGGCTGGTGTTTTATATATGACATTTGGTTATGGTCGTTTTCCATGGATATCCATTGCTGTTGCTATGTCTTTTGGTTTCTACGGCTATACAAAGAAAAAAGAAAGCTTAGATACCTTAAATAGTCTTTTTGTGGAAATGATGATGGGCTTGCCTTTCGCATTGGTATATATTACTTGGCTCAATTCAAATGGTGGTTCTCATTTTCTTACGGTGTCAGCTTGGGTGACATTTTTAATGTGCTTATCGGGAGTTGTATCAATTGTACCTTTATTATGCTTTACAGAAGGTGCTAAAAGAATACCTTTATCTAGTGTTGGTTTCTTACAATACATAGCACCGACTTTGATGTTGCTTATTGGCGTTTTGGTTTATGACGAGCCTTTTACAAGTGAACAATTATTTAGTTTTATATTGATATGGATTGGATTAAGTCTATATACCTTTAGTTTAATTCGAACCAAACCAAGAATGATTATAAAGACGAATGAAGAAGTTGACGGACAAAACGATAAGCAATGGTGGTTAAAGTCCTTCTAGCCAAGGAAAGATTCTAAAAACCATGAGTCAATTAAAAAATCGGACCCACTTAATGAGGGTCCGATTTTTGTGTCATAGTATAAAGATTAACGGATTGGGCAAGCACCGCCATCACAACCTTCTGTACCGAGATCCAGCTCAATCTCATGCTTCTCATATTTTGAAAGTAGACTAGGAATGAAAGGCTTCATTTGTGCTTTTCTTTCATTATAATCTTCCTCGGTTATTGATTCGTAAGGTAGCAGTTGGTAAAAACTATCATCTAAAGATAAAAAGGAAAGTGCTACGACATCGTCCCAATTTTCCCATACCCATTCTTCAACAAGATCCCACTCATGTTCACGGACGTGAATGGTTATAGAACAGTTATGATCCACATAGTTTTCCATGAAAAGTTTGTAGTTTTCAAGTTGTTCTAGAGCAGATACATCATACTTAGTAGTACCATTCGGTGCTTTTATAGGGAATTCTATAACCTTAGTGGTACAGGTTGCCATATCTTGTCCCACTTCAGGGAAGATAGGATAATCCAATTCCTCGCACACTTTAACCAATGGATCAGATGCATTGATTCGAACCCGCCTAACATAATAAGGAGAGTGAGAATAATGTACACCACTAGATACAGTGGGTAATTGACTCAAAGTACCTTCAGGCTTGACAGTTGTCACAAGGAGTGGTGGGTTTTCACCAATATCGCTGGCGTATTCTTGGGCAGCTTCTATAGCAACGGATCTAAGGTCACGTAATAGTTTTGCTTGTGCCTTTTGATCATAAGCAAGGGCATTGACCATGTCTTGCCATCCAGTCAAGGAACAACCAAGAAGTTTGTCACGGTCTTGAACATAATTCCAATCAGGGATTTCTAGTTCTACACATGTCATTCTGTACCCAGCTCTTGCAGATAGGCGCTGAGCTTCCATGAGACCATCATAATCTAAAGTATTGTCCTCATTTACATAGGCAAAAACATTAATCGTTGTTAAATTACACAAGCCATTAGAATCAAGAAGTATTTCTCCACAAGGGTTGACACCGCTCATATTTGATCTACGCTTTGCACCGGCGACTTCATTAACCCAACCCGGTTCGCCGGAGTATCGCATTTGTTCGATTTGCCAGTGAAGTTGCCCTCTTGTTGGTTTGCTTTGATAGTAGATAGAGTTATTGCTCATCTGTCTATGAATAATATCATGATCTACAATCCATTGACCATCAATTTGTTTATAAAGTGCATTTTTAGCTTCAATACATTCTTTGTCATCTGAGTCTACAAGTACAATCTCAGCAGTTCTACGAACGCCACCGACAACCACATTCTCACCTATGATATTTGCAATATCCAAACAGTCTATAGGTAATAGCCGTACAAATGTATCTCCAAGTACAACACCACGTCGTCTTACCACATTGGTGATTTTTGTAAACATATTTTTAAGGCTGGTGTGGCCACTTGCTGTCCCGCCAAAAGTCTTTAGAAGTTCGCCTTTTGGACGAACATTGTTATAATTGATGATTACGGTGTTGATTCTACGGTACTCATTGGAATAAAGAATCTTAATAAAGAAATCCAAAGATTGTACCCAACCTTCTTTACTATCGCCAATAATGATCTTAACCGTATTATTATGGGAAAAATCAAGGCTCGTGCTGTCTTCACGTGACTGTTTTGGAACGGGTGTATAATCCTCATGAATGACTTCAAAGTCTGTTCTAAGTTTGGGTAACCTTGCAACGTCGGATTTAAGAACTCGGACACCGACCCCAGAACCAACCATCAATAAGTAAAACAAGTCTTTATAAGCACTATAATTATTGATGACGGTAAAAGCACAATTGAAATTAGCCATTGGATAGTGCTTGGCAACATCAGTACCACCAACCCAAAAAGTACGGCCGGATAAAAATTGTCTAAGATTGAAAATATTATCGTATAATTTTTCTGCTTCACGCTTAGTAGTTGGCACCAAGCTACAATTATATTCTACAGATCTTCTTACAGTTTCCCACCAATATTCTCTTCTTTTTTCTTCAGGAAGCCATCGGGAATAGGTTCTGTAGTATACAAAATTACCAAGCTGTTTCATAGGGTTAGGACGATGTTTGTATCGACTGATGAACTCTTCACTAAGAAGGCGACCATCTATCCTTTTTGATCTTTGATCTCTTGTTTTGTCACGCTCATACCGGTATAAGATGTATCGTTTTGCGGCATCTTTTCTTGTAGACTCCATTAAGTACTGCTCCACAAGATCTTGTACATCTTCAACGGATACAGGACTTTGCATTTTTTCTAAGCTTTCTGCTACACGTTCACTTATAGAAGCCGCTAATATTTCATCAACGCTATCTTTTGTTTCAGCCATAGAGAGCTTGATTGCGGTAGATATTTTTTCGGGAATAAAAGCTGTAACGGTACCGTTACGCTTTAATACTTTTATCATAGCTGTACACCTCATTCACAATATATAGTAGTTAATAGTAAATTGATACACTACATATTGTACCAACCTCTAATCTAACTGTCAATGGCGTTACATGAAAAAAACATAGTTTATTGCGATTTGTAAGTAGTGACAAAAGTATTAGGGAAAAGGGATGTAAGGTTTATCTTGTAGAAAACCTAGATTACTGTTATATTAGGTGTATATGTAGTGGATTTTAAGTGGATACTTTAATCTAGAGATTAAAGTGATGATTAGAGGAATAGGTGAACCATGATTGAATTAGGAAAAAAACAAACAATGTACGTCGTAAAAAAGACGCCCTTAGGAATATTTGTAAATGAGAACCCCGAGGAGCTTATTAATAGTATTGTACTGTCTAATCAAGAATTAGAGCGTGCTGAGGATGAAAAGATATATGAATTAGGTGATGTGGTAGAAGTCTATTGCTATTTAGATCAGAAGAAAAAATTACAAGGTACTTTGATGCCGCCTTTACTATGTAATGGAGAAATCGGTATTTTGGAAGCAGTAGAAACCAATCATTTTGGTGCCTTTTTGTCATGGGGATATGATAAAGATATATTGATGCCCTTTAGTGAGCAGTTACGTCCAATTAAAAAAGGTTACAAGGTTTTGGTAGGCATCTATGAAGACAAGTCAGGCAGGCTGTGTGCCACACAGAAGCTTAAGAAAATTCTTCGTAGTGACAGTCCTTACAAAGAAAACGACCAAGTATCAGGTATTATTTATGACATTAAGGAAGACATGGGTGCATTTGTGGCTGTGGAAGGCAAATATTACGGTCTCATTTTGTCAAATGAACTTTTGCCTAATATGAAAATCGGACAAAAGGTTGAAGGACGTATTACCAAAGTTAGAGAAGACGGAAAGTTGAATCTGACAACAGCTCAGAGAATCGATTTTCAAATGGATTCAGACTCAGAAAGACTCTATCTGAGATTATGTGATGCAGGTGGATTTCTACCCTACCATGATAAATCGGATAAGGATGTAATTAATAAAGCATTTAACATGAGTAAAGGTGCTTTTAAAAGGGCACTTGGTAGGTTATATAAAGAGGAAAAGATATTGATTAAGGAAGATGGCATATATAAGATATAAATGTAGGTCATCCTACAGTGTAGGATAACCCATATGCTAAAAAGGTCTCTAGGTAAAAAAGCTTAGAGACTTTTTTAATGGGTCCCATGAAAACCCTTCTACGATTAGAACCTATAGCTACAGACAAGCACTTAAGCTTGCCTTATTATCCTATTTTTAATTACACAT
>NZ_JARGDP010000073.1 GCF_029210395.1 Petrocella sp. FN5
TGTAGAGGCCTATAACACCTATAAGACAACCGACCTTGGCAACACATGGGCCAAAGAAGGGTATAAGACAAACAGTGCCGGTATCCAACTTATGGAAGGGGATGTGGTCTTCTATCATGTGGACCGTAGGGCCAGTGGCCATTATCGGTGATGATCACGCTTTTTCTTCTTATCCTCAATAACTTCAATCTCAAAATAATCAAAATCAATGGTTTCGATAAAATGGTCGTTATAGAATCGCGTTTTTCTAAATCGTGCATAATCTTTTTCATTGTCAGATAGCCACATTGGCATTTCAATGTCAAAATGCAAAGTCAAAAATTCCAGCCCCTTTTTTAAACTAGAGGGGCTTGCAATGTCCCCATTCTCAAGTTCAAAAACATAATCAGACCGAAACTGATTATCGATCATAATTTTTCCCCATAAGCGATACATAATAAACCTCATTTCGTATAAAAAAGTATTTTACTGCACAAGCAGCAAATAAGAGAGCAAACCTGTAAAAAATAATGTAATGGTAAGAATGAGTTCATTAAAACTTAACTCAAGTTGGCGAATGGTCATAAAGAAATTGGATTTTTTATAAATGAATTCATAGAATAGATAACCAATACCTAAACTTAAGATATAAATGATGGTCTTTTCTAAATATTGTAAAGCTTCGATTTGAATATTAAGCTTAAAAAGCCAATTGATAAAAATTTGGCCACCAATACCGCCAAGAAGACATAAACTTGCTAAAGAAATAAGGGCAATCTTTTGATTCAAAGGCGGTGTTTTCGATTTTTTTGAACTACCGAAGAACATAGAGGTATATTTCATCAGATATGTTATGGTAGCAATGTTGATTATAATAAGACCATATTCCAAAAATTGAGTAGAATCGCTGCCTTTTTTAATCAAGTATTTTGATATACTACCATTAAAAAGCGGTGCACCACTAATCCCAAGGAGTGCGAAGCAAATGATGATGGTAACAAAAGGCATACGTTTAAAGAGCCCTCTGATTTTGCGTATATCCCGAGTATCATACTCTTCAATAATCATACCGGCAGTTAGAAAAAGTGTTGACTTGAAAACAGCATGACTAAGTAGGTGATAAATAGAACCATAATAACTATAGTCTGATGCCAAAGAAAGTCCAAAAACAATAAGACCAACTTGACTTATCGTAGAATAAGTCAAAATTAAGCGTATATCATTTTGAGAAAGTGCCAGCACAAAACCAAGTATTGAAATAATAAAACCAAGACTTAGAAAAAGTGAGGCGGTATCAATAGCTGGGGAAAAAGTGTCTTGTATTTTAATGAACAGATAAAGACTGCTGGTGACATAAATGCCGGAAAGCACAGAGGACACAATAGAAGGAGCAGAAGGTGTGCCATGGGCTCTTGGTAGGGGTAACAATGCCGATTTTAAAACGATTGGCGTGATTATTAGTGTATAAGGTAAAATAAGACTAGGTGTGCTGGTAACATTAGTCAACTGCTGCTTGATTAGGGTTAGGTCAAGGGTACCAAAAATCTTATAGATATATCCAACACCGAGCAAGAAAAAAGCCATGGAGACTAGATTAATAAGCAAATACAAAATACCGTCATAAATGCTATGGCTGGTTTTCTTATACATAATGAGAATACTGACGGTGATTGTAGATACTTCAATTAAAGCATATAAGTTAAAAAGGTCATTAGAGAGAAAAATACCGTTGATAAGACCTTGAAGTATCAAAAAAAGAAATAGAAAAAGCTTATTCATATAAGACTTATGGTAATTAAAAAGGAGCATAATAGGAAAAAATGCACAAGATAAGACAATAAAGATGATATTAACCTTATCAGCCACTAGGTTTACACCAATATTCACAGCGTTTCCTCCGAAACTATAGATGATAGTACCATTAGTATAGACATCTATAGCTGTTATTAGGGCCATGAAAAACACCAACAGTTGGGTAAGACCAAGTAGATAACCGGTAAGTCGACGTTTATTCAAATAGGCAACGATTGAGGAAAGTATAGGTAAGAGAACTAACCAAAATAAAAGCATTTGATCCTCCTTATCATATAGGACATCTTAACTTAATAAATAATAAGTAAATAGCTTAAAAAGCTTCCAAAGAAAAAAACAATTGAAAATATTATTTCATTGAAGCTGAGTTCAACTTCCCATATCGTTTTGAAAAAGTGAATCTTTGGATACCAGTATTTGTAAAAAGTATAGCCAATGAGTATACTTACTAAATAAACAAGGCTTTTATTAATAAGATCTGTAAAGCTTAGAGTAATATTTAGGTCAAAGAGAATACCTACAAACCACTGCCCCAAAAGACCACCTAAAACACAGGCAAAGGCCAATATACTTAAGGCAACTTTTTGATTCCACCGGACACGATGACCTTTCTTATGGTCACCTGTTAATATAGTAGCATATTTGATATAGGTAATAATAGTTCCAAGGTTGATAAAGATGAGGCCATATTCTAAATAAGACTGATAGGAGATGCCTTTTTGTATAAGGGATTTTGAAACACTACCATTAAAAAGAGGGGCACCGGTTATACCCATAATTGCAATAACAGTAATTATGGCGATAAAAGGCATACGCTTAAAAACACCCTTAATTTTCCGAATATCTCTGGTTTCATACTCTTCAATAATCATGCCAGCAGTCAAGAACAAAGTAGCTTTAAAAACAGCATGGTTCATAATATGATAGACAGCACCATAGTAACTGTAATCGGATTCTAATGAAAGACCAAAAACAATGAGTCCGATTTGACTCACGGTGGAATATGCCAAAAGTAATTTCAGGTCCGTTTGTGATAATGCAAATACAAAGCCAATAACAGCGGTAGCAAAACCGATTAAAATAAAAATATAAGATGTGTCTAACCCCATTGCAAAGGTATCTTGAAAACGTATAAATAAATAAACACCACCCTTGACAAAAATACCGGATAAAACAGCTGAAACAATAGAGGGCGCTGAAGGGGTGCCGTGTGCCCGTGGTAACCAACTGAACAAAGGCATTATGGCGGACTTAAGGCTTATAGCCGTAATGAGAAAGACATAAGGGAGAATCAATGTATCTGTATTTTCAACATAAGGTATGGCAGCCTTTATGGCTGTAAGGTCTAAAGTGCCAAATATTTTATAGACATAGCCAAGTCCAAACAGAAAGAAAGCCATTGAGACAAGATTGGTTAAAAGATAAACCATACCGTCATAAATAGACTGACTATCTCTTTTGTACATAATTAGAATACTAACAACAACGGTTGAAACTTCAAGCAAGGTATAGATATCAAAAAGGTCATTCGATAGAAAAATAGCAATGATAAGACCTTGAAGTGTTAAGAAAAGAAATAAAAAAAGCCTATTCATATATGACTTATGGTAGTTGAACAGTAACATGGCTGTGAATAAGAAACATGTCAGAACCACAAAAAAACTGCTAATGGGATCTGCGACCAGATTAATACCAATAGAACCTTCATAATCACCAAGTGCCTGGGTCATTGGTCCATATAAAATAACCTGAATGAATGTTACAATGGCGACACCGACTGTACAAAGTTGGGCAATGCCTATCAGAATGAAAATCCTTTTATAATGACTTAAATAGCCAATCAATGCAGTTATTATAGGGAGAACGACTAACCAAAATAGTGTCATATATCACCTCATCTAATCTTCACGTCTTTTATTGATAACTTTTAGCCAATTTGTTGTCCCGTAATGATGGTATAAGCTTATAAACATGGTCAGACTAACAGCAGTAACGGCCACACCAATGACAATTGCAGTAATCATAAGAGCTTGTGGTACAGGATCCACAGCGGTGTGTATGGTTACATCTCCAATTGGGGGAATACGTCCGTCTTCATAATTGATGGTTAAGAAAAAGAGAATGATGGCAGACTGCATAATAGCTAAAGCAATAACGGTTTTAATAATATTTCGTCTGGCCAATAGTCCATAAACGCCAATAAGGAATAGGAGAATGCTAATAGATTCGCCGTTAAAAATCTTTTCCATATGAATCACCTACTTTCAAAAAGAACAAATCGATAGAAAATGACGGTTAAACCACAACTGACTTTAACACCAATAAGGGTATTCATCAGTAAAAGATAGTAGCTTTTTTGAATAAGCGTTAACTCTTGATTCATATAAAATACAATTAATATACCAGTTAATAACAAGAGTAAATAGATGGTTTTTTCAATACGGTTTAGTATGTCTAGACTCACGTTCTTAGTATCAGTTGTTAGATACTGAATGGTAAAAACACCGGCTAAAATCGCACCACCTTGAAAACCACCACCAGGCGTCAGATGGCCGTTATAGATAATGTAAAAACCATATAAGATGATGATGGGGTATACAAGCCCCATGGTCTGTGCAAATAGTTCTGAATGTTTTCCCATTAATAATCACCTTCATGTCTAGAAAAATATATAATACCGATGACGGATACAAGTAATAGTAAAGTTTCAAAAAAAGTATCAAAAAGACGATAGTTGAGGTATATGGCTGTGACACTATTTTCTGCGCCAGTATCCGCTTTAAAATTATTAATATAATAATGAAAAAGATCTGTACTTGTTTCAAGAGGAATAACATTTACAGAGATAATGAGTAGGAATATGCCGATAATAAAAGCAGCGGTGACTTTACGCCTCATAATAGTTCATCACCTTCTTCCTCAAGAATGTACTCGTAATCTATATCAAAAGCATTATGCTCTATAAGATAGGTTACCAAACCGTCATAAAGATAATTGGACTGAGAACCATACATAGTAATGCCTTTGTTATCATGTTCAACAATGACGTCATAATCATGAAGACCATGGATTTCATCAAAAGTCTCTTTGGTATCAATTAGATCCAGCTCCAGTTCATGTTCCCTTAAGAAGTTATCCATCATCGTTGTGAGGTTGTTTTTTAGCACATTGAATTCAGGTTGCTTCTCAAGTAAAGTGACATGACCGGAGTAGTAAACGCGAAAAACCCGGTATTTTTTTATAGCAACCAGATATAAAACAGTCGACAAAGTACAACCAATAACTGCTTCCGCCATGGCAACATCAGGCGCCTGATAGAGTACATAAGCAAAAGAACAAAGCAGTGAGAAGACACATAAATAAATAACAGCATGTCTTAAGCTATTAGTTTGAATCGATGCAATTGCAAAAACAATCATCAATAATAAAACGATGTTCAGCATGTTAGTGCTCCTTCCTAGGTCGATGACCACTTAAATAGGCGCCTCTAACGGTAAAGTGGCTTGCTAAAGGGTTGAGTAGTAAAGTCAGTAGAATTAAAAAAAGCATTTTCAAAGAAAACGTAGATAGGCCCTTATATAAGACAATACCAACAGATATGAATAAAAAGCCTGCACTGTCAATTAATGAAGAAACACTCGCACGTGTATAAAAATTATTGTACCGGTATAAACCAAATATACCAATAATTATGAAAACAATACCAATGCTGATAAAAATCATTCCGGCAATTTCATGAGCAATCACTATATATCCCCTTTCTTTTGTAGGAACCTAGTTATAAAAACAATACTAATGAAACCAAGAAGTGCATATACCAAAGCGACATCAATCAAATAAGATTGATCCTCTATAACGGTGTAGAGTAGAATAATCAGTATAAATATAGCAGAAAAAAGATTAAAACCAAGAATACGATCCCAAATAGTAGGTCCAATAAGTACTTTAAGAAGACAAAGTAATGATAAGAGTAATAAAATAAACATCAAATAAGACATTAGTAGTTGTCTCCTCTCTTAAGAATGCGTTCAAAAGGACCAAAGATGGCATCGGCTTGAGCCTTTTTGTCATGGGTAGTTGGATAGAGCCACAAAATTGTCAGATGATGATTGGTCTTATCAATAGTAACAGTTCCAGGTGTCAAGGTAATACTATTTGCCACAAGACATTGAAACCAGTGGTTATTGATAGATGTGTCGAGTTCAATAATCACTGGATTGATATTATTTTTTATAATTGAGATAACAGTCGAAATGGCAGATTTAATGATTTGATAAATCAAAACGATAAAAAACCACAAGAAAAGATAGAGGGGGACGCGATAGTTTTTAACATGATCATTATTTGAAAACAGGAGTCGAACCATGATGATGGTAATGACCGAAGCAATTGAACCTGATATGAGAGTAGGCAATCCAAATGAGCCGTTCATAATACACCATAAAAGTAAAAGGGCAAGCGCAGTGTCCCAATACGGTCGGATATACTTCATAATTCTTCTCCCTTCATCAGTCGGTTATTGGTCAACCCTATTTTAACAAAAAATATTGTTAAGTTCAATCAATATAACACAAAATAGCGTTGAAATAAAGGACAAATTTCGTCATAATTTTGTCACAATAATTTGGTATAGTAGAAGTAATTGGTTAAAAAGTTGGTTAATGTTAATAAGAGTTAACGACAAGGAAGACAAAATAGAAAAAGGAAGTGATGAATTGTATCAAATAAACATTTTGGTTGTAGAAGATGAAGAAAAACTGAGAAAACTTATAAAAAAATACCTTTTTCTAGAGGGGTTTCATGTTCATGAAGCTTCTAATGGTATAGAAGCTTTAAAGATTTTTGATACTGAAACGATTGACTTAGTTGTAATGGATGTTATGATGCCATTTAAAAATGGTTATGAAGTAAGTAAAGAAATTCGAAAAACAAGCCAAGTTCCAATAATTATGTTAACAGCAAGATCGGCTGAAGAAGATAAACTTCAAGGATTTGATGTTGGAATTGACGATTATGTTACAAAGCCCTTTAGTACAAGAGAGCTAATGGCAAGGATAAAAGCATTGTTAAAAAGAACCAATGTAACATCGACGAATGAAAAAATGCAATTTGGTGTACTATCGATTGATACAGGTGCAAGACGTATATTGGTTGAGGGGAAAGATATGACCTTCAGCCCAAAAGAATATGATTGCTTAATGTATTTTGTGGATAATGCCAATCAAGCACTATCAAGGGAGCAAATCCTTAACAGAGTCTGGGGTTTTGATTATTTTGGAGATGACCGCACAGTGGATACAGTTATTAAGCGACTCAGGAAAAAAATGGGTATTGAAGGCGATCGTATTCAAACAGTAAGAGGTGTAGGCTATAGGTTTGAGGTGTAAGTATGAAAACAATTAGGGGTAAATTATTTATAGCTTTCTTAGGGTTAGTCCTGATCATCTTCTTCATACTTTGGTTAAGTATGGAGTTTTTCATAGAACCCTATTACTACAGAGAAAAAGTAACCACAATGCAAAAAACCATTCAGCAGATAGAAACTATTATTCAAGTAAGTCCATCACCAATAGACAGAATTCAAGATTTCGAATACTTAGGTTACAATTTTGAAGGCAAAATCAGTATATATGACGCAGAAGCAGGTATTGTTATATCCGATGAGGATGTGTTAAAATATTCAAAGGGAAAGATTATAAAAAACATTGAAGTAAATGGGGTAAAGGCTTATATTCTTGAAACCAATTACCCAGTTAAAGAAACAAGATGGCTCGTTTATAGTGAAAGGCTTTCTAGTAATGGTGTTGCGATGCTTCAAATTCCCATAACTGCAATGGACCAGACACTTGAAGCAATCAGTGCTTTTATAAATTATGTGGGTATAGTCATCATGGTTATTGCCATGTTTATGGCAGGTATTATATCTACTAACATGACACGTCCTATAAAAAGACTTACCTTAATGGCTAATGAGTTACGACAGCTTAAGTTTGACATACAATATGAAGAAGATAGAAAAGATGAGATTGGACAACTGGGTGCAACTTTTAACGCATTAGCGACTCGACTAGATGCCACCATAAAAGCGCTTCAGTATGAATTAAGTAAGGAAAAGGCGTTGGATATTCTTAGAAAAGAGTTCGTAGCACAAGTCTCACATGAACTTCAAACACCCTTATCCATCATCCATGGTTATATTGAAGCACTTGAAGACGGCGTTGTAGAATCCGAGGAAGAGCGTAAAGACTATTATAAGATTATATATGAAGAAAGTGACAAGATGAGTCACATGATTAAGGACTTGCTACAACTGTCCGAGCTTGAAGCGGGCACTTTTTCAATTACAAAAGAAGACATGGATTTAAAAGTGTTTTTCGATCATATACAGGAAGCTTATCAAACTCTATTGATTCAATCAGATAAAAGTCTTCATTATATACCATTAAAAAAGATGGTTTTGATAAAAGGTGATCGAATCAAGTTGGAACAAGCCATAAGAAACATCTTAAACAATGCCATAAAATATGCAGAAGCAGGTTCAGAGATAAGATTTGAGACGATTCTTGTAGATCGTTGTGTCACAGTCACTGTAAGTAATACTGGTCCATGTATTGAGGATGAGGATATCCCCAAGATTTTTGGAAGTTTTTACAAAGGCAAGAACAGTGAAGGAAAAGAAGGAACAGGTATCGGTCTTGCAGTCGCAGGTAAGGTGTTTGACCATCATAACATAAGTTATTTTGTTCGTAATACATCCGATGGTGTCAAATTCATCATAAGAATCCCATTGGATGTTAATATAATAAATGGATAAGGCGTCAAATAATGTAGTTGAAGGTTCACATACTCTTATATATGGATTGGTGAATCTTAGTTTTGACCTTTAACCATAAATGATGACAAAAGGAAAAGGTGAAATATGGATGGATTAGAAAGAAGAGACAAGATTATGGAAGTCTTGAACGAAAACACCCAAGCCATTACAGGAACCCAAATGGCTAAAATGTTTAAAGTAAGTCGTCAGGTCATTGTTCAGGACGTGGCACTACTTAGGGCACAAGGTGTCGAAATCATATCTACATCAGAAGGGTATCGAATTTATAAAGTCAAGGCAGATACATTCAAGAGGGTTTTTTGTGTAAAACATCCCCAAGATGCTATTGAAGACGAGCTCTATATTGTAGTTGATAATGGAGGTTTGTTGCTAAATACCATAGTAAGTCATTTGGCATACGGTGAGATCTCAGTGGATATGCATTTAAGTTCAAGAAGGCAAGTGAATGATTTTTTGATTAGAACCTTGAGTAAAGATTTTGTGCCACTAATGGCTCTGACAAAAGGCGATCATTACCATACAGTAGAGGCAACGTCTGAAAAAATATTAGATGTCATTGAAAATGAACTACGACAAAAAGGGTATCTCGTAGAAGAATAAAAGAGATATACTTGACATTCATTGTTATCTTCATTAGATTTATGATATAATGATGAGTAGGTGTTAATGCCTACACAGGAATCATTAAGTAATAGATTGATATGAAAGTCGAGGAACTGCTATGGCGGATAAGCTAAATGTTTTATATGTATCACCTGAAATCGTTCCATATGCTGCGACCGGTGGCTTGGCTGACGTTGCAGAAGCCTTACCTTATGCCCTAAAGGCTCAAAATATTGAAACAACTAGGGTCATGCCAAAATTCAAAGGAATTAGTGAAAAATTTCCTATAAAAAAATCCTTTAGTTTTATCGTTGAAACAGGCGGTAAAGCCCATGTAGCAGATGTATACTATTTAATAGAGGGTGGGCTAACCACTTACTTCATTGGCAACGATGATTACTTTAACCGAGATACCTTTTATGGTTATGATGATGATGGTGAACGTTTTGGTTTTTTCTGTAAAGCGACTCTGGAAATGCTGATGTTTCTGGATTTAAAACCGGATATTGTTCATTTGAATGATTGGCAAACGGCTTTAATCGGTTTACTGTTAAAAGAAGAATACTCTAAACTTGATTTTTATAACAAAATCAAGATTATATTTACCATACACAATTTACAATATCAAGGTGTTTTTGAAAGAGATACGCTTGATGCACTTAATTTGTCACCTAGATATTTCAAGGTCGAAGCCATAGAATATTATGGTAAGATATGCTTCATGAAAGCAGGGATTGTCTATGGTGATTTAGTAACGACCGTCAGTAAAACCTATGCCAATGAAATTCAAACGCCTTGGTTTGGTTATGGACTGGATGGTATTCTAAGAAAATATAGCTACAAAATCAGAGGTATTGTTAACGGTATATATTATGATAAGTACAATCCAGAAACAGATCCAGCCTTGTTGTTGAATTTTGGTGCATCCAACTTTAGAACAAAACGTCTAGAGCATAAGGCAATGGTTCAGAAGAAAGTAGACTTACCACAAAAGAACGTACCTTTATTTGGGGTTGTTACGAGACTTGCAGAGCAAAAAGGCATTGATTTGATTATCTATGCAATGGAACAGCTTTTGCATGAAGATGTACAATTTATGATACTAGGTTCCGGAGATCATTATTATGAAAAACGTCTAAAAGAGTTAATGGAAGAATATCCTGATAAAGTAAATGTTACGATTCAGTTTGACCAAAAGCATGCCAGACAGATTTATGGGGCTTGTGATTTCTTTTTAATGCCTTCACTCTTTGAACCTTGTGGTTTATCACAACTTTATAGCTTAAGGTACGGTGCTGTTCCGATTGTTCGTAAGACAGGCGGCTTAGTAGATACCATTGTGGATTACACTGAAAACCCAAATGAAGGAACCGGTTTTATTTTTAAAAATTACAACGGACAGGATTTTGAACTCAGTATTAGAAGGGCAATCAGTTATTTTTATAATAAAGACACTTGGGAACTGTTGGTTGAACGCGGCATGAATAAAAGATTTTCGTGGGAAAACTCAGCAAGTCATTACATTGAATCTTATAATGATCTAATGCAATAATCCATAGGAGAGTATAATGACCATAGATAAAAAAAAATCCAGGCCGATTGTATTCTTATTGGCATTATTAATCTTTGTATTGATTTATGGCCTGTTCATACGCCCAAACTATCATTTAATTAACAAAGGCACAATATATTTAGAAGCGACTGGGTCGGGAAAACTAGATACAATCAAGGGTACACAAATAACAACCATGTCCGATGGTTATTATATTGCAACAAGAGAAGGCTTAACCAAATACACTTTTGATCAAAAAAGTGTTTGGAATAAGTCTTATCATCTGAATGAGCTACTTTTTTTAGTTGAGGCACCATATATGGCAGTGGTTAACATTACTGGTAAAGAAGCCTATATCTTTAATGGTGACGGAAATATAGCAACGATTAAAACAAACCACAATATCGTTAGTGGCAATCTCAATGAAGTTGGTTTTTTAACATTGATTTTAGAGGAAGACAATAAGCATTTTATCAATATGTATGATTATCAAGGTAGAATGGTTATTGAAAGAAGAACTATTTTTAAAGAAGATGGATTTCCTATTTCTGTGGCGGTTGCAAAAGATGCCTCACGTATGATGACATCTCATTTAGATGTAACACAGCACGTAATCGAATCGATCATCACCTTTCTAGATTTTTCCGGTAAAGGAGAAGAGTTTACTGACCGAGTAATTGGTCATGAACGACTCAACGGGACGCTGGCAGCTAGAATCAACTTCATGGATAATGAGCATGCAGTTGTTATTGGCGACAATCTTCTAACCTTCTATTACATGGACCCATTGCCTGAACTTATTAAATCGATATCTCTTGATGCAGAGATTGAAGATATTGAGACCTTAAATGAGCAACTTATTTTAAAGTTTGGTGAAGCAATCAGTCCGGAAGGCGAGGCTTTAAGTCAAAAGGTTGTTATTTTCTCAAAAAAAGGTGAGATTGAAGGTGAATTAATATTTGAAGACGAAGTAACCAATTTATCCACTCAAGAGGACGCACTATTTGTGATTCAAGGATCACGTGTTTTAAAATATATCGGAAAACGGAAAATATGGGAAACTAATTTACACAAAGACATAATAAGTATATATGAACTTAGTAATAACCGATATTTAATTGAGTATGAGTACGACTTTGAAATACTTAAACTAAAAGACATTTAGAATCGTTAACAATTGGAGGCTATCGATGAATACATTAGACATAATACTCATAGCCATCATTCTTTTTTGCGCGATAAATGGAATGATTAAAGGCTTTGTTAAAACCTTATTTGGACTTACCTCTACCATAGTGGCATTGGTATTGACTTTATTAATTTCACCACAAGTCAGTGGTTTGATTATTAATAATACGTCATTTGACCAAATGATAGGAGAAAAAACTGTAGAACTACTTAATATTGAAAACCTAATGGGAGATCAGGATGCAGAATTGGATGAAGTAATCTTATCTGGAGCCATTAATTTACCTGGAAACATCTTAAGATTTCTTGAAAAAAACAATACACCTGAAATCAATGACAAATTAGAGGCAAAAGGATTAGGTGACTATATTAGCGGATCTATTGCAACGATGGCGGTCAATGCATTTGTTTTTCTAATTGTTTTTTTAATAGTATCTCTCATATTAAATGCAGTGGTGATTGTTTTAGATATCTTGACAAGGCTACCGATTGTCAAATCCATGAATAAATTAGGTGGATTTTCAGTAGGGCTTTTGATTGGTATACTTATTGTATGGGTGGCGACGCTCTCATTGTCCTTTATAATTTCGATTCAAGCCACAGAGACGTTATCGGAATTAATTGAAAGTTCAATTTTCACCAAACTCTTCTATTATAATAACCCATTGCACTATTTTATAATGAATTTGGGCAGTGCGTTGAAATAGAAAATTAATTGAATAGTAAGAATTGTTATAAGCAGTAAGTGTTCATTTGTGAATACTTACTGCTTATAACATACTCTTGTATAATAGAGTCTATAAAAAGCATCAAAACCACCATATGTAGTGTTTAAAAAAGTAATGAGAAAAAGCAAGGAAAGAGGAAGG
>NZ_JARGDP010000074.1 GCF_029210395.1 Petrocella sp. FN5
AATAATTTTATAATTATTTCATACTTTTTTTATAGATTGCTCACACTATGAACATAAATAGTTGGTATAGTAAGAGTACCCCTTATTCATTTCATTATGATGTGAAAGCCTTCATATTTTACTCCCTCATATAATATAGTAGAAAATAAGATCTGTTCAAATGAGCAGATCTTATTTGTTTATCATATGATATCAATGATAAGAGCCACCAACCATGCATATAGAAGAATTATTCTGTGAAAAAATATTATATAAGACATAATTCAAGAGAAACTAGCAGTTAAGTTGTGAATATTTCAATAATACACAGAAAAGATATACTGAATTCATAATTTAGACATATTTATTTGCTATGATTAAAAAGTAATAACTATCCCCCCTTTTATTATATAATATGCTTAGTCCTACCCAGCGTGAAGTAATATTCTACTGCGGTAGGGTATTTTTTGCATTTTTTTAGATGAAATGATAAGATGCTAAAGAAGAAAGAACAAAGGGCTTTGCTTCGTATTGCATGTAAGTGGCTCATGGCAGCAGAGATTCTTGACCCTTTAGCAAAAGTATGACTTTCCTAGAGTTAGAATATTAAGGAGCGAAAAAATGAGACTAAGAAATGTAAAAAAAGCCTTCAATCGGATTAATGATTATGAGAAACTGATTAAAGACCCAATAAATTACAAAGGAAAATGGCACACATATTTTGACAATGACAATCCTATACATATTGAAATTGGTATGGGAAGAGGGCGTTTTCTAATAGAACAAGCAAAAAAAAATCCGACTATTAATTATATCGGCTTTGAAAAGTTCACAGTTGTAATGGTGAAAAGCTTGGATAATATTAAGGAAGAAGGCGACATTAGTAACTTGTGTGTGGTTCGATATGACGCTCAGGATATATTAGAACTTTTTGAAGAAAACGAAGTTGCAAAGGTATACTTGAACTTTTCTGATCCGTGGCCCAAAGAACGACACTATAAAAGAAGATTGACATATAGAGAATTTTTGAAAAAATACGAGATTATTTTAAGACCGGAAGGCTTATTGTGTTTTAAAACGGACAACCAACTGCTTTTCGATTTTTCACTGAGAGAAATGCAGATGCTTGGTATGAGTATTCTAAAGGAAACAAGAAACCTACATGGCAGTCCTTGGGTACAAGAGAATATCATGACTGAATATGAAGAGAAGTTCACAAAAGAAGGTATTGCCATTAATATGGTTGAAGCGCGTTTCAGCAATCGGTGACAATTAGCTTAGAAACTCAATAATGAGTGAAAAAACAATAAATATGGCAATGGTAATAAGCAGCGGCGGCGTAAAAATTGACTGTTTTCCTTGTATAGTCAAAGGCTCAACAGCTTCCGGTTGCTCTAGTGCCTCCTTCATATCTTCTTGGAAATCATGATCAATAAGTGATGTGCGATTAAGTCCCATAAAGACTTCAGTAGGTAATTTCAGACTACCCTTAAAGACTTTACTATTTCCTTTGAGCAACGAACGAAGAAGTAGGAAAGCAATAGGTAGAAAGAATAATGCATATATGAAAAGACCAATGAGCATGATAGCTAACTGAGCATTTGTAGGGTCGGTATTAGCGGCAATTTCACCCATTAAGATTTCATTATCAGAAAAAGCCTTAATAATCATATTTGAGACATAAAGCATTGTTGTGCTTGTTGCATTGATTGTGAAGTGAATAATAATAGCACTATAGATGGACTCAGTAATCAAAACGACGTAGCACATAAGAGCGCCCATTACAAAGGCATATAGAAACTGATTGATGTTTAAGTGAATGAATCCAAAAAACAAACCACTAATGATGCAAGTCACAAGAACAGACTCTTTTCTATAATTGCTTATGATTAAGGAACGGGTTAAAAGTTCCTCGAAAATAGCCGGAAAAACAGAGGTTAAAAGAAGCACGAATAAGTATGGATAGTCCAAAACAGCAAGTAGAGTACCTTGAATCTGATTGCGGACAAAAAACTGTGAAAGAACATTAATAACACTGAGAGAAGGCATAATCGACCAAGCAAGACCTATACAAATCAAGACATCAAGAGGTCGAATTTTATGTAAATGTAAGGTTGATTTTATGGGAGATTTTGTAACAACCAGATAGGTAACGACGGATAAAGCTACGAAACCAAGCTGAGAAATCAAAATATTAAAGATAAAATTAACTTCCCATTGCAAAGAGCTTATTATGGTTGCCAAAGTAAGGTTGCCTAAGATAAAATAAGTTATGGTAATCATTTGAAATAAATTGCCACGTTTGACAGAAAACATAAGTTACCTCCAGATGTCTTATAGATTATGCATCTATCATAACATAAGTCTAAATTAGATGGTATAAAAACAATATAAGCTTAAGACAATGTTTAAGCATAAAAACCATGCAGCTTAATGTTCGCATACAATATATAGTTGCGAATGTATCAATATAATCTATATATTGTATGCGAAATAAGTGAAACTTAATTTATACACTTTTATCAGACAATAATAAAAGAAACCAAACTTTACAGGAGCAAGATAGTGAATTATAATTAGTTCATGGTTAAGGCGTCAAGAAATAGTTCTGACCCTTTCACCAAGTTATTACAGAAGCTATTTTGGAGGGTTTCATGATTATGAAGAAATTATTGGGCTTATTAGCTGTTATTGCACTAGGACTGAGTATATTTGCAAGTACGGCCAATGGAAGTGAAGTAATCAGCCCTCAAGCAGAATACCTGAACGTCATTGGTTTACTTAAAGGAACAGGTCAAGACTATGGCCTCAATCAATCCTTGACGCGTCAAGAAGCAGCCGTCATGATTGTTAGGTTAAAAGGTGATGAAGACTTAGTCCAGTCCATGGATTTTAACCATCCTTTTGATGATGTATCATTATGGGCGTCATCTTATGTAGGTTATTTATATAACCATGGATTGACCAGGGGTAAATCATCTACTGAGTTTGGGGCACAGGATTTTGTGACTCAAGAACAGTATGTGACACTTTTGTTAAGAGCATTGGCTTATGATGATGCTACCGGCGACTTCACGTGGTCAAATAGTTTAAACAAAGCAAAAGAAATCGGAATTCTATCATCAACATCCAAAAAGTCTATTTTTACAAGAAGAGAGATGGTCAGCCTAACCTATAATGCACTATTTAGTAAAAAAAAGGCACAAAACACAACATTACTGGATCAACTTCAAGTCAAAAAGGCAGTTCCTAATACGATTGACAAAGCGGATAAATTCTTAAGTTTAGCCTTCTTTGATATACAGAAGATGCCGGTGTCATATAAAGCTTTAGTGCAGAATGTAGAAAAAATGATTTACGAGATGGAAGAGACCCAAACATACGACATGTCATTAATAAGTCGTGTAGATGTGAGTAATCTTATTGAAGATGCAAAAGTCGCTATGAATCAAGTTCCCATGTATTCATCTGTAATCAATAGCTACAAGATTACACAAAGAGGCAATGATTTGATGATAGCAATTGAGTATACGATTACAAAGCCAGAACTTGAAATGGCAAAGAATAAAGCTAAAGAAGTGGTAGGCCAAATAATCACATCTCATATGAGCGATTTTGAAAAAGAGCTGGCCATTCATGATTACATCGTTCATCAAGTGACCTATGATCAATCGCCAGTGCTTAATCCGGCTGTATTCACTATTTATGGTGCCCTAATCGATGGTAGAGCGGTTTGTCATGGTTATGCCGAAGCATTCCAATATATGGCATATTTAGCAGGTCTTAATACGAAGATTGTCTTTGGAACAGCTAAAGTGGATGGTGTGGATATAGGCCATGCGTGGAATATGATAGAGCTTGACGGTAAGTACTATCATGTGGACACGACTTGGAATGACCCGGTATCTTCACTAGGTTCACATAACATTACTTATGATTATTTTAATGTTACAGATCAAGACTTGATGGCTACCCATTCTTGGAATAAGTCTGAATATGTACAGGGGACAGGTACTTATTATAATTACTATACTTATCATAAACTTGAAGTTATTGGCACGGAAGGCTTAAGAGCTTATCTTCAAAATGAGTTTAATAGAGGAAGTAAAGCAATGACGATAAAAGTAAAAGGTGTTCAAATGACCATGGAAACACTAAGGAAAGTTTTAGCAAGATGCTATGGATATGGCAGTGTTAGTTATAATGTCAATGAATCTACCAATGTCGTGTACATAACAGTTCACTAAAGAAATGATTATTATTGGACAATTCTTTTAATCTAAGGTAAAGTAATAGATGAGAGATGTGCAATAAGACGAAAAATATTTTAAACATTGACTATATCCAAAAAACATAATATAATAATATTGATAGTCAAGTGGTTACAAGAAAAGAAATGGAGGCATTATTATGGCAATGACATTCACAGATGCAAATTTTGAAGCAGAAGTTCTTAAATCAGAGGTACCGGTTTTGGTTGATTTTTATGCAGATTGGTGTGGACCATGTAAGATGATGGCACCATCTATAGAGCAGCTGGCAAATGAATATGAAGGTAAAGTAAAAATTGGAAAGCTGGATGTAGATACTAACGGTGTTACAGCACAACATTACAGAGTAATGAGTATTCCGACGCTATTGATATTTAAAGGTGGAGAAGTTGTAGACACCATAGTCGGTGCAGTACCTAAAAATCAAGTTGAAGCAAAGATTAAAGCAGCAATGTAAATCATCAAAGACGATCTTATCCTAGGTCGTCTTTTTTATTCTCTAGGAGCGTGTCCAGCAAAGCTGGCCACTTGCAAGTCATACTCTAGCATTTGCGTCAAGGTCCTTTCCTTTCGAACCGTTCAGAAATATGAGCAGAGCTCATAACGAAGCGTAGCTTCTTTTCTTGGGTGTTTTTTTTAGATAGCACGACTTGTTTCTCCTTGATTGATTTTTGTCTGGGCAGGTGTTATAATCCCATGTAGAGTGGTATGTTTATGAATGCATATAAGCATAAAAAGTAGATTTTGGAGGTAGAAAATGAAAACGATTGCATATTATGTAACAGATAGTGGGTTTGGGCACATAACCAGATCAGCAGCTATAATTTCACATATAATTGAAAACAGTGACTATAATGTAATATTGGCTTCAAATAAGATTCAGAATGACCATGCAAAAATTGAATTAAGAAAATATGAAAAACGGGTTTCTTTTATCAATGTGGAAACAGATGCAAATTCAAAGTTCATTGAGAATTCTCATCAAGTAGATCTAGAAGGTACGGCAGAAAACATACGTGTTTATACGAGTAAGCTCGAAGATCTAATAGAGTATCAGTATAATTTGTTAAAAGGCATGGAGATTGTCATGGTCATTACGGATATTAGCATTCTAGGTATTATGGTGGCTAAGAAGCTTAGGGTGAAAGTGGTCGGAATTTCTAATTATACATGGTACAATCGTTTTAAGAACTTTGGAATTGAAAATGATTTAATTG
Organism: Petrocella sp. FN5; assembly: GCF_029210395.1. Lineage (GTDB taxonomy): Bacteria > Bacillota > Clostridia > Lachnospirales > Vallitaleaceae > Petrocella. The sequence continues at coordinate 5,468 of NZ_JARGDP010000074.1, forward strand.
AGATCTATCGTACATGGTACAATCAATTGGATATGCTATATAGATTTGAACTTTCTGATGATATGAGTGGTATTGATTGTCCTAAGGAGGATGTGGGTCTAGTTTGTAGAGACGTGAGTCAAATGAGCAGTGGTGATTTCAAAAAACTATATTGGCCGGCAGTATACCTTTCAGTGGGACAAGTTGAAAAGAAGAAGGAGAAGTTTAAGATTGATTTCCCCTCCGGAACAGTTTTTGCTACGGGCACCATAGAAGTAGAAGGTAATGTCCATGTTGTAAAACTACCTTCTAGATTATCGCATACACAAGATTATATTGCTGCAAGTTCTTTTGCATTAATTAAAGGTGGTTGGTCTTCTGTAGCAGAGTGTCTAATTCTAGATGTGCCATTTGGAATACTTGATGAAGACGATACAGAGGATCAAGAACTGGTTGAAAAGCTTTTTTCAAATAACTATGCTTTCCGAACAACTGAAGAAGAGTTACGTAAATTTCACATTAAAGATATGAACATCAAAGCGGTATCAGTCAATAGACCACATTATACCAATGATGCAAATAATATAGCCCAAAAAATGCTTAGAGTTATAAATTAAATAAAGATAAAACAACCCCTATTTTACCTCATTGTATCGGTAGAATAGGGGTTGTTTTATAAAAACACTTTGTGCTATGCTTATAACTTATAGGGGTTTGTCTCAGAATCATCTAAAGCTTCAATTAGAGCAATCTTTCTATTGTAGTGTCGATCAATAACATGATCGATAATGTTTTTTATAACTGCGAAGAATGGAACACCGACGAACATACCTATAAAGCCAAACATACCCCCAAAAAGTATAATGGCAAAAATCACCCAAAAAGGTTCAAGACCTGTAGAATCACCCAATATTTTTGGCCCCAATATATTACCGTCAAATTGTTGCAGAGCCAATATGATGATGGCAAACAATAATACCTTTTCAGGAGAACCGATGAGAAGGAACAAGATACCTATGAATCCACCAATAAAAGGACCGAAGTAAGGAATCATATTGGTTACCCCTATAATAACACTAATCAATATTGGGTAAGGTATTTTTGAAATCAAAAGTATAAAAAAACATAAAAGACCAATAATCAAACTATCCAAAAGTTTGCCAATAAAAAAACTAGAAAAGATCCGATGGCTTTCCTTGAAAGTGTTGAATACGGCACCATTTGCTTGGGGAGGTATTATGGCCGTAACAAACCTACCTGCATTTTTTAGATAGGCTTCCTTGTTATAGATTAAGTAAATGGCTATAATGAATCCAAAGAAAAGATTCATAACGACAGAAGCGATATTTTTCGTAAAATTGAGGATCTCCGGCATGAATTGATTGAAGATATCTGTAATTTGTTCCAGCGTTTGAGGTATATTTTCTGAAACAAAGGCACTTAGAAGCTTGAAATCAATATAATAGTTTTCGGTGCCAAAGGAAAAGGATGCAGTTTGCGACCACTCAATTACAGAATCAATGTAGCCAGGGAGCTTATTTGAGATGTCAGTAAAACTTCTAAACACTTGGGGCATGACAATAGCAAATAAAAACATAATACTTCCGATAACAATGAAATAGGCAAGTATTATTGATAAGACACGTTTGATTTTTAATGATTTTATATTACGTCCTTTATAAGAAATTCGATTAATTAATAGACGCTCCAAAAAATTGACCATAGGACTTATAAAAAAAGCAATCAGAAGTGCAAAAATAAAAGGTGACATAAGATTCAAAAGACTACGAATTAAAGCCATGGAGTCATTCCATGAAAACACGACTTTATATACAAGAATACAAGCAAAAAAAACAAAAACGGTATAGATGGCAATGGTTGTATATTTGAGGTTATGATTAATTTTCAACAGGGAGCCTCCTTATGAATTGTTATGTACTTATGATAACAAAGATTTGCTGTTATGAATATAGGCTTTCATGATTTAACAAAAAAGTAATATACAAAATCATTGGTTAAAGTGTTAAAAATAAGTTTCACTAAATCACATAGAACATATAAGTTACCTTGATACACTTATAATGATATATTGTAGATACAATAATGTTGCATACGCTGAATATATAACTATATTTAGTAATAAATGTCCATTGTATCAAATGAAAAATCATTGTACAATAAGTTTGAGGTGATGACCATGGGAAATAGCTTCAATATTATTGGTGGAATCTTGTATATAGACAAATGGCTTTATCATGAAGCTCAAGAACTAGATAATAACATCAGCAAACTTATGGGTAGCCAGAATTTAAACATGTTCAAGCCAAGACCGACAGTGACAACCGGCATCCATAGCGTGACAATAGATTATCGAAACATAGACAGCATATCTGTACCCAAAGATCCAATGCTTTTTGTAGAAGAGTTGAGAGCCACTTATGATTCCAAGGTACGTGGACATATTCTTATAAAAAAGCAAGATCAAGTTTTGCAGGATATTGTCATTAATAAGTATTAACTTTTATAGTAAAAGCTATTCAACCAGAAAGAATATGGAGGAATAGCTTTTATTATAAACACATTTAAATCATAGACTTGGGCATAACTTGTGTATAAGTTATAATAAAAATAATCTTAAGAACGTATGTTCCACAAGGTGTAGCAGGATTAGTAAGAGCTAGGACTTCTAGAATACAAAAAGTTATCCACAAAGGATAGTGTTAATAATTCATAGACGAATCTGAATCATAGCATCATCAATTCTCTCTTTTAAAAGACTGGTGGTGTCATTTCCCATATCTTTATCAAGTAGCATTCTATGGATATCCAATTCGGTTAAATGTAACAACAATTTTCCGTTATCGTAGAAGGCCCCCTGGCTTTTAAAATCAGGGTAATGTATTTGGTCGCATTTTGTAACAATAAGGCCGATGGCTCTTAATGCTTGTCCGAGAACATTTACATCATCTGAAGATACATTTTTATAACTATATATTTCTTTGTAGGTCTTACACTCGAAGAAAATATACCTTGTATTAAAATCGAGTGCCAGTTGTTTCCAAAAGTCATGCTTAGAGTTAATGCGACATACCATTTCAAATCGATTATGACCTGAATCCATTTTTAGATTTTTGTACCAGCCACTTAGGTCTTTTTCAAATAGGTGCTTCATGATATCGAAAACATTGTTCTCGAATTTTGTCCAACTATTGGAACGGTTGGTTTCTTTAATGAGATTTTGATAAAGTTCATGGCCAATTGAAGCTTTGTAACAAAAGGGTTTAAGGGTGGTTTCAGTAAAGGCATAAATCGAGGCCATACGCTTATATGGTGTGGGAGATGGAGCTTTTCTTATCTCAATAGGTGGGTTGATACGTTCAAAGAAATCTAAAAACGCTAATGATAAGGGGTCCAAAGCCTTAGACATATGAAGAAGATCATTTTGATCCCATAAGGTGATGCCGAATTTATTTTTTGCTAAATGTACCCAATCGTCGGGTACGAAAGTGGACACGATTAAAATCATATGATTACCATGTACATCAGAATTGACCCTTTTTAGATGAAAAATTGCTTGTTCAATGGTTTCAAGAGCAACTTTTTTGGATCGATAAAGCTTAATTTCTATTACTGCACGTTGTCAGGAAGGACAGTTGATGAGCATATCAATGTCAAGTTCCGGTTTTATTTCCATATCAATATCAATCCCGGACTCTATAAATAAATTGTGGCATAGATTTTTGAATTCCTCTTTTAAGTCGCTGGTTGCAAGTGCTTTATAAAGCCCCATGTAGTAAATTCACGTCCCCATATATGTATTTTGGTGAAATAATTATCATACTCTCCACTTTTGAGTATATCATAATCTGGTTAAAGGGTCAAAACTAACTTTCACTAAATTCACATACAATATATAGATTATGTTGATGCATTCTTAACTATATATTGTATGTGAAAGTTCAACTATATAGTTTTGACACCTTAACCATAATATTTGATGTTTCACTACTTAAAAAAAGAAAAAATATTATTTGAGATGGGGAAAGGTTGTTTGACTGGAAGGCCATATTCAAGTAAAATATATTGAAGCAAACTTCGAGAAAATACAAAAAACAGGCATAAAGTACTAGTTACCCACAGATAATAACAGTTATCAACAGAATTGTGTGGATAGTTCACAGGTTATTAATGAAAAAAACACAAAAATGGCTCAATAGGATATTAATTTTATGAATTTTGAGAATGAAAGAAAGAGGACGAAAATGGCAAAATTATTCTTCAAATACGGCACTGTTTTTTCTGCAAAATCATTAAATCTGATAGCGACGGCTCATAATTATGAAACTCAAGGCAAAAAAGTATTATTAATGATACCATATATGGATACAAGATCGAATGGAAATATATCTACAAGAGCCGGCTTCGAGCTGAAAGCGGAAATGATTGATACAGATACCAATATCGTTGATGTATTTATTGAGCATTTAGATAAGAAGGAGAAAATAGATTGTGTATTGGTAGATGAGGCTCAGATGTTGTCTTCCAGACATATAGACCAGTTACGGGAGATTGTAGTACGATTTAATACACCGGTAATATGCTATGGACTGAGAGTAAGCTATACTTTAGAGCTATTTGAAGCATCTAAGAGGCTTTTTGAGCTTTCAGATAAGTTAGAAGAAATCAAAACCATATGTTGGTACTGCGCAAGTAAAGCAACACATAATCTCAAGTTAGTTGAAGGGAAGCCTGAGTACAAGGGTAATCCTATTGATATTGGTGGTTTGGAAAAATTTTTGCCGGTTTGCTACAATTGCTATGTAACCCCTCCTATTGATAATTAGAATGGTGGCAAATGGTTTTACAATATTTTAATGGAATACAAGTGAGTTGTATGATAAAATTATAATATGCTTATATGGTTAAGGTGTCAAAACTATATAGTTGAACTTTTGCATACAATATATAGTTATGAATGCATCAACGTAATCTATATATTGTATGTGAATTTAGTGAAACTTAGTTTTGACCCTTTAACCCTTATATGTATTTTAATGAAAGTTCGACTATATAGTTTTGAATCATTAATCATTACTATATATGACTTGCAATATAATTCTAGGAGGCGGATGTTATGGTAAAGAATTACGTTATTGACACCAATGTTATGATACACGATCCTAAATTCATGTATAAGTTTTCAGACAACAATGTCATCATCCCCATTTTATGTATTGAAGAATTAGATAACTTAAAAAAGAGAGATGGTTTGGTGGGATTTCATGCCAGACATGTCGCTAAAGAATTACAAATATTGATGAGTAAAGGCAATATATCAGAAGGCATTCCACTGGAAAATGGTGGTATGATAAAAGTAGAACAGAATTATTTGGACACAGATGTACTCCCAAACGGCGTCGATTATAGTAAAAATGATTCGAAAATTATTGCAGTGGTAAAGAATCTACAAGAAGCCAATCAAGACATCAAAACAATTCTAGTAACAAAAGATGTTTACATGCATATAAAGGCCAGCTCATTAGGCATTGAAGTGCAAGACTTTGAAAATGATAAGATTGACAATGACAAGATTTACTCAGGTTATGTAGATGTAGAGTGGCCATCAGAAACGATTGATGCCATATATGGAGGCGGTTTTGTACCGGAAGATTCTGTAAAAGAACAGTATTATCCGAATCAATTTCTGCATATTAAAAGCAATAACCGTTCAGGCCATGAGGTTCTTGCTCGATTTGACGGAAAAAAGATTGTACCTCTAAAATACGTTAATGAAACAGCGTGGGGCTTAACCCCAATTAATAGAGAACAGAAGATGGCTTTTGAATTACTTATGAATCCAGATATACATTTTGTTACAATTACAGGTGGTGCAGGATCCGGTAAGACTATATTATCTACAGCAGCGGCACTTCAGAATGTTATTGAATCAAATCGGTATAGAAAAATTGTTTTCGTAAGACCGGTAGTACCGGCAGGAGAAGATATTGGTTATTTACCAGGTACAGAGGTCGAAAAGCTTAAACCTTGGATGGGTAGCTTCTATGATGCGATTGAGAATCTAACGGACTTAAAGGACTTGAATAAAGATAGCCAAAAAGAACAACGTTTCAACAACCAGAAGCCATTGTTTACTGTAGATGATTTTATTGATCAGTATAGGCAAAGAGGTATTATAGAAACAAAAACCTTCACTTATATGCGCGGCAGAACTTTTACCAACTCGTTTATCATTGTTGACGAGGCACAAGAAATGACACCTCATCTAGCTAAATTAATGCTTACGAGAGCAGGCCATAATTCTAAGTTCATTTTATTAGGAGATCCAAGCGATAACCAGATTGATAATCATTATGTAGATGCCAGATCAAATGGTTTGATTTATACCGTTGAAAAGATGAAGCCTTTCGGAATAACAGGCCACGTCACTCTAAAACGAGTTGAACGTAGTCCTCTTGCAGAAATAGCAGAACGAAACATGTAACCAACTTACAACATATATGTGAGAT
>NZ_JARGDP010000075.1 GCF_029210395.1 Petrocella sp. FN5
TATCTGTTTTTTTCTTACTTTCTTCACCTTTAGGTATAATAAAACTTAGACCAATGAGTATGATAATCATAGGGATCATCATTTCTCCAACACTCAAATTACTTAAATACTTAATGTCAAGGTTGTCCAATTGAAATAATGTACCAATCAAGATGAGTATTAGACCAAACAGGTTGGAAGATTGATAGTCCATTAAGTGCTTGATACCCAATAATATAAGTATGAGTGGCCAAAAAGTGCTGTAGAGATCCCAAGACTCGACATAACCTAGGCTACTTAATAATGATATAATACCGACCGCTATAAGAATAATACCAAATACAGTACTACTCGATACTCTCATTTTTTTCATAATCGTTTCGCTCCTTCTTGTATAGAAATCTAGTATGGTTTTTTGACCCTTTAACCATATCTGTATTGTACAACAGTTTTATTAATAAACAATTAGAAAAAAATTATAATAACACTTAATTCAGCCCTTAAGCAGACTATGGATTCAGGAGATCAAAAAAGCTCGTGACCTCATGATCAATTTTCTCTTTGATGGCTTTTGTGTAACCAATCTTATCCGTTGCATCGTCCATGAAATCCAGCATTCGGACATAATCTTTTGGCCTAAGCACCTTAAAGTTTCTTTCATCCTCTATGCTATAAGCAAAGCCAGGCAAGCTCGTTTCCCCTCTGCCTTGAAGACGGCTTACATATATATCATGCCCTATTTTTGATGTAAGCTGACTTTTATGATTGCTCTTTAGCGCAAATACAATCCAGTCTTCTTTTTCCTCATAATGTTCACCGGTTATCACCTGATGATCACCTCTTAAAGTGTTCACTGATTTTAATACAATTATATCATGAAGATATAAACTTGTCATGACCATAACAGCTAGAACCAAGAGCATAATGGGTACAATAATACAGGCTTCAATGGTGATACTTCCTCTTTTCATAACATCTCCTAAACCCAAATCAAAAACAAATGCGCAGCAGCAATAAAAGGTACAAATGGCAAAAGTGTCTTGCGATTGGCTTTACCAAATATCAAGCATATCAGGCTAAAAACACCGGACATGATTAATGCCATCATGCCTAATATCAAAACATACATACCGCCATAAAATAAGCCTATGAGTGCCATAACATAGGCATCACCTTCACCAAAACCACCTCTTGAAATGCGGCTCAACGCGCCCAGTAGGAGTAATGTCACCAAGGCACTAACAAGATTGATCCATCCACCCAGTGCCGGCAATGTCATATTTAAGTATAGACCCAAAACCCCACCTACTATAATTAGATCCATTGGCACTAATAATTCACGATAATCTTTATACCCTATCGTTAGTAATAAAACTGATGTTAGATAAAAAATTAAATAGGATGTCTTATCTGTAAATTGATAAACACATATACTGTGCACCCCCATGCTTATAACTACTGCGCAAAGTATCCATAGCGTTTTAATCTTATTAATTTTTCCCCCGTTACTAAGGTAGTTCCCAGTCATCCCACCAATTATAAGTGCACCTAAATACTCCATACTATTGGGCCTCCGTCTTCTCAACACAGCCATGTTTTTTACAGGGCTGATAACCTTTTTTTTCGGCTTCTTCTTTTGTTACCGCCTCAATCTTTATCGCCCTTATTCTAGGACAGCTTTTACTCAAATGAACCTTAGATGTTTTGCTGGTATAATAGACCGGATATATATCTTTTTCCCCTTGACTTACCGGTATGTTATAGTTTGATTTGCAATAGATGCACAAGTCCTCATCATCTAGAACACGTTGACTGTACCTATCTTCTTGAAGCTCTTTCACCAAACATGAATAGACATGATAACTATAATTATCCGAAGAGGCTGTGGCAATAAAGTACAATGGTTCTTCAGGCGCCTCCTTTTTCCCCACCGAGGTATTGCCGTCATAACTACCTGTGAATGCTCTAACCTTTACGGATTGATAAATTGGTATGCCCTCTTTTATAAAACCGCCTAAAGGCAAATCAATACGATAGCGTGCTATGATTTCTATGGTATCATCATAAAGCATCATAGAAGATGCCGAGAAATCAATGACGCCTTTTTCACTAAATACCCCCCATCCCCTTAAGCGTTCGTCGTCCAAATATTCCCTAAACATTGTCTTAGATATTTGGGAGGCTACTATAGCGTTCGAAAAATCCATTAATTCTGATATGGCCAGCCCTTTTCCATAGGTTAAAGCTTCTCCGTAATGCCGCTTAGTTTCTGATATAAGATTAAACATTTGACTATGAATGGTGTCTATTTGTTTGGCTAACTCTATGGGCTTCCATCCCAGTTCGTCAGATCCTTTTACCTGTTCATCTGGGCTTCCTAGGATTGTATCTAACTTAAACAGTTCTTGACCATACCTGGATATATTGAGGCTTTGAAGAACTGCTTCTACTGACGACTTATAATCACGAGATGCATAAGCATGACTATAAGCTTCTTGTTGGGCATCCACCAAACCAGTTTTCTCGAATGCATATGCATGAACTGACATATCGTGAGCCATTCTCGTCATCGCCCCATCTATTTCCGATTGAATGTAATAGATTTTCATGAAATACAATATAAAACCCAGGGTCACAATCACAAATGGTGATAAAATGGAAGCCTCAATTGTCAAGGCACCTTTTCGCCTACTCATAAGCATTGCCTACTTCTACAGCTAGTCTATGGTAACCTTTAAAACGGCTTTTTCGTTCTTGCATAGCAGGCATGATATTGATGAATCCATATCTAACCTTAAAGGTCGCCCTAATATCTATACCGAATACATAATCACCTAATGTCCATGATTCATTACCTCTAGCTGTTTTTATATTGATTTCTATCACATCTAACATACGCAGCACTCTATCATCCAACGCCTTCCAATCCATCAACATAAAGAACCTTAAATAATCTTCGTAACTGGCTGCCGGAATAAATTCAGTCAACTGCTCTCCTTTAACTTTTGTATCTACAGCCGGATTTTTTTCCAGCAATTTATTACTTGTACTTTTTTTTATCTGTGCTGTCTTCTCTATAATAAAGTCAGCGGATATTTGCTCACCTTTTTTTCCTAGGGCTTCAATCTTTTGGTTGACTGTAAGCTCCAATAGATCAAGGCCTTGACCTGTAACCTCTGATGCTTCTTGAATGATTTTCTCTTTGTGTATTTCGATTTTCTTGGTATAGGCTGCTTGTAAATCTCTCTTGATTTCAGATAATAATGAATGGGTAATTTCCTTGTTTCGAGTACCGGATGCGACATCTTGTTTGAAGGTCTCTAATATTTCATATCGGCTATCTGTTCTTGGGTAGTCTGACATAGAACCATCATAAACATTTGTCCCCTCATTATATGATAGTAATATGGCATCCATCCTCCTTAGCAAATCATCTTCATAACTTTGTGCCATAGCATCGGCCATCTGAATCCCTTCCATCTGCATAACTTGAATCTGCTCTTCTAGTAAGCCGTTAACATCCTCGCTAAGAGCATCCTTTAGTCCGGCTACCCATTCTTGTGTTTTATCTTGAAGTCCATTTAATGTATCCTGAGTTTTTTGTATTGCTATCTCACTACCACGCTCTATGATGTTGGATGTTAGATTCTCAGGACCTAAGAACCAAGAGGTTTTGGTTTTTAGTAGTGGCACTTTTCGACCTTGTAGAAGCATCACTAAGTCTACCAAACTCTCTGCTGTAGCCCATAACAAACCAATAATTAGTGCTATTGCTAAGGCTAAGGCACCTAAACTCCACCAACCGGCAACTGCATTTGCAAGGTTCATAATGATTGTCCTTTTTGATGGATCCGTTACTAAATGTATGGTGTTTAAGGCAATTCTCATCGCCACTATTTTGCTAGATATGGTTGTGACTGCCTCTAATTGGTCTGTCTTTCCTGTAATGATATACTCAAGTTCCGAGTCCAATATATGGTTCTTTTTCTGATAACCAGACAAAGTTAATGCTTCTTGGTCCTCTCCATACTTCCCCGTCATAGAAGTAAACATACCAATAGCATATTCGTTCAATAATAATTGTTCTTTACATCCCGAACCAATATGGATGAGATTAGAAAACAACTTCCCATCTAAAGCTGTGAGCCCCGTTTCTTCAGATACTTGGTCTTCTTCCTGCACTTTGTCATTATCGGAAGGCATTATAGCAGAAGGTAAGGTATCATCAAAAAGGTACTCCGTCGGCAATACTGCCTCAAATAAATTTCGAACATCTAAATCTGAAACATTGCTTTTAACATTATCAAAAAAGCCTTTGCCATCTACCAATGTCCCATTCATGTTCGCTTGACCATCTAGACCATAGTCTGAGTAATCAAAATACAGGTCTTTTCGATAATAAGTGCTCACCAGATTACAGACGTTCTGAATGTCTCTTTTCATAGTTGGATAGCCCATTGTCTTGGTTTTATAATGTTCCATTCCGACTTTTAGAGGACCATATATTTGCCCTTTATTCAGAATCATCAACGCCTGTTTGGATAAACCGGCATCTTTAAAGCATCCGGCTATCATTGCCGGGTAATCACTAATTATCTTTTGTATTATGGGTTCTTGTTTTTCTAATAATTGAATGTTTTCCACAAGGCGTTCATGCATATAAGTAAGATTCCCCAATGTGTCAAAGTTATCTTTACGCATATCGGCTCCATAAGATGTTTTTATGGTTTCAAGCTCTTCCATAGCATGATCAAAGGTTCTAACAATATAGTCCTCCTGATTTTGGGTTTCTCGGTGAACAAAAGTATCAATCTCCTGGTCCAATATTTTACCTTTTTCTTTAATCCACTCAATCTCATCTCGTGCCTTCCTATTCATCCCTAGCACACTATCGGCTCCAAGGGTTAACCCACCAAAATGCTTCATTTTTTCATCCATCGTCCCAAAAATAATCGTTAGTTCTGTCACTTGTTTTTCTTTTAGATCCACTACCGCCTTAATCTGACTGCTAATCTCTTTAACCCTTCTTTGTTTGTTGCTGATTTCTTTTTTGATGGACGCAGCCCGATCCGGATCTTGTTCACCTGACCCCAGCTTCGCTCTAAGTGACCGAATCTGATCCCTAACTTTATCCCGTCGTACTACTAAATCTGCATGCTTATCTTGTGATCCTTGCAGTTCTATTACCAATGCCTTAAATTGGATATAGGCCGCATCAAAAGATGAGGCCAGTCTGCTTATATCAATTTCTTTTTTTTCTAGATTTGTTTCTATTTCGTTCACCTTTATAAACGATATTTCAGGTGCTTGCACCTTGACTTTTGGTAGGATTATTTTGACAAAATTGTCATCTACCACCTTTATCCTTCCGGATGATGGGTTTATATCAATACCTTCAATCCACCTATACAGATTCAGATAGGCTTCTTCTATGTTACGGGTTTCCTTAATGATATTATCTTTTGCCTGAATAAAGGTGGTTGTCTTTCCAAGTTTTTCTATGACCATGACTTTTTCTAAAAATGGTTCTATTAGCAGTAAAGGTGCTCTTAATTCCATAAAAGCCATCATGTCTCTTTTGACATAATCAAGCCCCTCATGGCTAATGAGCTGATGACCGCCTATAACCTTCATATCCTCAAGCTCCAAAGGAATCAGCTTATAAGGTGATGGATGTTTGACCGAAATATACTCCTCCAAAAGACTTTTATCTGTAAGATTAGGGTCATTATGAATATTCCCTTCAAGGTAATAGGTTAAATCATTTGCCATTGGACTCCGGTTTATATCGGAAATCATATCATGTCCATTTATATAATGCAGGTCACTATAGTTGGTGTCTCTGGCAAAAATACCATACTCATTTTTGAGTATATGATCATAACCACCGAGGACGGATTGACTGGACGATAACAAGGCTCTTTCTGCTTGTATCATTGCAATCTGATATCTTGTAATCTCAACAATGGAACACGAAAAGGCCACCAAAGTAAGAAATACAATTGCTAAAAATATAGATATGCCCCCTTGTTTATGCTCCAAAGTCTCGCCCTCCCAACCCATAAAGCTATATGCTTTCTCTAAGTTCACTTAAATATTATACATAACAATAAACCACTTGTCTATGTTAATTAAGATACTTTATTAAATATTGTTATCTAATTTTTGCATAATTTGGCTATTGTTAACATATATGGGGGTAAATGGAAAAATAAAAATAGGCTATCTCAGATAAAATCCGAGATAGCCCTGGCTATAAATTTATTTCGAATACATATTACGCTTTACATAATGCGTGTGAAGCAATTCATGGGATTTGTGTCCCAGTGGGGCTTTTAAATAAGTTTCATACAAATGGATAATGGCTTCATTTTCATGAGATTTTCTTAATGTCTTACCTTCATCTTCTCGGTAAATGGCTTCCATTCTTTTTTCTCTAATTGCTTGTGTGGTTAGCCTTGGTTGACCACCACCACTGATACACCCACCAGGACAGGCCATGATTTCTATGAAATGGTAGGGCGATGTACCTTGTCTAATCTGATCTAGTAATATTTTGGCATTGGATAAACCACTTGCTGCTGCATATCTAACCGTAACACCTTCAAGACCTGACCATTCCGGCGTGGTCTTGTCTATTAACAAACTACCTTCTTTTATACCTTCAAGACCCATTATTGACTGTACATGTAGGTTTTCATAAGGCATCTCAGTACCAGTTATAATCTCATATACAGTTCTAAGGGCTGCCTCCATGACACCACCTGTGGCTCCAAAAATATCCGCCGCTCCAGATGACAAACCCATCGGGTTATCAAACCGCTCATCCTCTAGATGAACAAAATCAATACCGGCGTCTTTAATCATTTTTGCCAACTCTCTGGTTGTCAAAACAGCATCCACATCACCAAGCATTTCTTCCCTAGTAATCTCATATTTCTTCGCTGTACAAGGCATAACAGATACTACAAACATGTCCTTAGCATCCATATCCAACTGATCTGCGTAATAGCTTTTTGCCAAAGCGCCAAGCATCATATGAGGCGACTTACAGGAAGATAGGTGGTCTAATTGATCGGGAAACTTATGCTCTACGTATTTAATCCATCCAGGGCTACAACTGGTAATCATAGGCAATGAGGTTTCATCACCGGATATCAAGGCTTTTAACCGCATTAAGAGCTCTGTACCTTCTTCCAAAATAGTCAGGTCAGCAGCAAAATTCGTGTCAAAGACATCGTCAAATCCAAGTTCTCTTAGCGCTGCAGCCATTTTCCCAGTTACTAAAGTACCTGGTTCATATCCAAATTCCTCACCAAGTGCTGCTCTAACTGCCGGCGCTGTTTGCACGACAACCCTTTTGTTTTTATCCAGTAGGGCTTCCCATACATTCACTGTTGCATCTCTTTCTTTAAGGGCACCAACTGGGCAAACCGTTGTACACTGGCCACAGAAGGTACAGTTAATATCCATCAGTTCAAAGCCTTCTGTCGGACCTACAAAGGAATCAAAACCTCTATTCTGATTCTCCATAATCCCTATGCCTTGTATTTCGTTACAGACCGTAATACATCTTCTACAAAGAATACATTTTGATAGGTCTCTCTCTATGGATGGGTTGCTGATATCCTTAACACCTAACTTCGAATGAGCACCTTGATATGGGTTCTCTTCTTGTAATTGGATCCATTCTCCAAGTTCCTGAAATTCGCAACCACCGCTTCTTGAACAGACAAGGCAGTTGTCATCATGATCTGACATCATCAGCTCATAGACAACCTTTCTGACTTTTCGAACCTCTTTTGTATTGGTCTTAACCGTCATACCTTCACTTACCTTTGTAATACATGATGCTTGAAGATTCCTAGAACCTTCAACTTCAACGACACAGATTCTACATGATCCGACTTGGTGTACACCTTCTAAATAACATAGGCTTGGAATCAATATGCCATTGGCTTTGGCCGCTTCCATGATGGTTGTATTTTCATCTGCCTGTATTGTTTTGTTGTTAATTTTTAACGATACCATGATTCTACCCCCTTATCGTCTATCACATCTTAAGCATCGCATAGCTTCTGCCATGGCATTGAGTTTATGGTAGCCTTTTGAAACCTCTTTAAAGTTGTTTTTACGGTCATCTACTTCAAGCATACGTCGATCAAAACGCATATGTTCATCCGGTGAATCTTCATCTCGTGCTTTTGGTATGTCGATTTCTTCACCTTTGTTTAACGCACCGTCTCCACCTAAGTAAGTATCTATAGCCACTGCGGCTCTTTTACCATCTGCAATTGCCCATATGGCCGTATCTGGACCTCTTACCACGTCACCGCCGGCAAACACGCCTTCCATTTTCGTCATGCCACTGATGGTATCCACAACAAAAGTTCCCCATGCTGTCATCTCAATCTCATCTTTATCGATAAATGGTAGATCACTATGTTGACTTACTGCCGGAATCACCATATCTATATCTATGTAGAACTCTGAACCAGACTCGGGAATGGGCCTTCTTCTTCCAGACCCATCAAACTCACCTTGAGTCAAATGAATCAACTTGATTGACTTTACTTTTTCATCACCTTCTATGGCAATAGGTGCCACCAAGGTGTGAAGGATAATTCCTTCTTCTATGCCTTCTTCAATCTCTCTCTGATCTGCAGGCATGTCCGTTAGAAGTCTTCGGTATAAGACATGCACTTCTTTTGCACCAAGTCTTATAGCTGTCCTAGCCGCATCCATGGCTGTACTACCACCTCCGATGATTGCCACTTTTTCACCTACTTGTACGTCTTTTCCCATATTGACATCTCGTAAGAAATCAAGACCTGGATAGACATTGACAAGGTCCTCACCTTCTATACCCATGTTGTTACTGTATTGAGTGCCTGTGGATATATATATGGCGTCATGATTGGCGCGTAAATCCGCAAACATAATGTCCTTTCCTATCTCAGTATTTAAGAAAATCTTAACACCCGATTGCTTTAGTGCATCTATTTCCTGTTGCAACATTTGTTTCGGCAACCTATATTCAGGTATACCAAACCTTAAAATACCACCTGCTTGATCCAGTGATTCATAAACACTGACCTCATAACCTGTTTGCGCTAAATAAAAACCACAAGTCAAACCTGAAGGTCCTGCCCCTATTATGGCAACTTTTTTACCTTTTGCTGGGTACTGAATCGCTCGATATGGTTCATTCATACCATAGACTTTGTCAGCAATAAAACGCTTGACATCAGCGATTGCCAAGGCTTCATCTAACTGACTTCTTCTGCACTTACTCTCACAAGGATGGGTACAAACGCGACCACACACTGCAGGGAAAGGATTTTCACGTCTGATTAAGTTAAAAGCATCTACAAATCTACCTTCACCTACAAGGGATAGATACCCTGGTACGTTGACCCCTGCCGGACATGAGTTTTGACATGGCGATATGAATAAATCCATACAAACACCTGCACTACAACGCTTTTCTTTTATATGGGCTTCATATTCTTCTCTAAAATAATGAATGGTACTAAGAACAGGATTCGGAGCCGTCTGGCCCAAGCCACAAAGTGCTGAAACTTTGATGCTCTCGCCCAATTCAATGAGTTTTTCGATATCACCCTCTACGCCATCGCCTGTCGTTATACGCTCTAAGATCTCAAGCATTCTTTTCGTTCCCAGCCTACATGGAACACATTTGCCACAAGATTCTTCTTGAACAAACTCCATGAAAAACTTAGCCACATCCACCATACAGTTATCTTCATCCATGATAATCAGACCACCCGAACCCATGATGGCACCTTTTTCTATAAGTGAGTCATAGTCTACCGGTGTGTTTAGAGACTCGCAAGTCAAACACCCGCCGGAAGGTCCACCGGTTTGTGCGGCTTTGAAGCTTTTATCTTTTTTCAATCCACCGCAGATGTCAAAGATGATATCACCTAACGTCATACCCATAGGCACCTCTACCATACCTGAATTTCTAATTGCACCTGCAACAGCAAATATTTTCGTGCCTTTACTTTTTTCTGTACCGTATTGTCTGAACCAATCTACGCTATTTAACATAATCATGGGGATATTGGCTAAAGTTTCAACGTTATTGATAACCGTTGGCATGCCATAGAGACCTTTATCCGTAGGATAAGGAGGCTTCTGACTGGGTTCACCTCTCTTGCCTTCTATGGAGTGAAGCAGTGCGGTTTCTTCACCACAAACAAAAGCACCTGCTCCTGTCCTTATTTCAACATCAAATGAAAAATCACTGTTGAAAATATGCTCACCAAGTAAGCCTTCCTTTCTTGCCTGCTTAATTGCCACCGTCAGTCTTTCTACTGCCAAAGGATATTCTGCTCGAATATAGATAATACCGGTATTGGCGCCTATAGCATAACCACCTATGGCCATACCTTCTATAATTGTATGAGGGTCACCTTCTAAAAGGCATCGATCCATAAAGGCGCCTGGATCCCCTTCATCTGCATTACATATTATATACTTTTGATCACTGACTGATTTGTAACCGGCTTCCCATTTTAGTCCGGTTAAGTAACCACCACCGCCTCTACCTCTAAGTCCCGAGGCCATAATGATATCAATGACTTCCATCTGTGTTTTTTCTTTGATAATGTTATATAGGCTGTGGTAGCCGTCGCTACCAATATACGCCTCCAAGCTATAGTAATCCATGACGCCACAATTTTTCATGACGCTTTTTTGCTGTTTACTAAAGAAAGGTATGTCTTTTAAATGTTCAAAAGTCTTGTCCAACGTTTCATCATAATAACATTTTTCTTTTACAACTTGATTGCCTATCAAATGAGTTTTAACAATGTTCTCAATATCCTGTGGCACCAACTTACAGTAATAAATATCATCCGGTAAAATATACAGGGATGGACCATAATCACAGGCACCAATGCAACCTGTCTGATTAATCTTCACCTTATCTTCAATCCCAAACTTATTAAGACTTTCAAATAATGCCAGATAAATGGCTTCACATTTTGCTGATATACAACCGGCTCCAAAGCATACATTAATAATTCTTTCTTTCTCTTTAATCATCTTAGTATGGTTAAATTTGATTCTGTTGAGCTCTTCAAAGGTTTTTATCATTATGCTTCACCACCTTCCAGATTTTCTAATATACCCAGAAGCTTATCCGGATTCACTTGCATATACAATTCTTCATTAATGGACATGGCGGGTGCTAATCCACAAGCACCCATACATCTTGTTATTTCCAAAGAATACTTAAGATCTTCCGTGGTTTCTCCAAGCTTAATTTTTAGTATTTTTTCAAGACGTTCTATAACCCTTTTACTACCTCTAACATAGCAGGCCGTGCCTAAACAAATTTTAATAACGTATTTGCCTTTTGGTACAGTTGTGAATAAACTGTAAAAGCTAACCACACCGGACACTCTTGATAAGGGTATGTCTAATTGATCTGCGATTAGTTCCTGGACTTCAATGGGCAGAAAACCGTATACATTCTGGGCCACATGAAGAATCTGAATCAGACTACTGGGATCATGATCATAATCTTCTATTACATCTTGAATAAACTTTAATTTCTCCTGTTCTGTCATAGCTTCACAATTACATGTTTTTTCCATCATCATTAAGCCCTCCATTCATTGCCTTTTCAACCATTATTCTCATTTTACCT
>NZ_JARGDP010000076.1 GCF_029210395.1 Petrocella sp. FN5
TGTTGTTTTGATGTAGACTCTAAATCGATTCTTAATAAGTCATATTGCATTTTAATTAGATGGTTAAGGCGTCAAAACTATATAGTTGAACTTTCGCATACCATATATAGTTACAAATGTATCAACGTAATCTATATATGGTATGTGAATTTAGTGAAACTTAGTTTTGACCCTTTAACCATTAGATGTTTTCCTTATTAAATCTTCCACATATTCATTCCAGTACGCTTCATATGTTTGATTTTTATTTTCCTTATAATTCATCATAACCGTCATCTTTAGCTTAGAAATAACTAAATCTCTCATGGTCGTTTCTCTTGAATACTCAAAATACTCATCCATATTCATGTCTAGTTCATTCAAAAGCTCATCAAAGAATTCTTTTGTTTCAGGACTGTTCTCTAGGCCACTTATTACATCATTGTAATGATTTTCTAATTCTTCATCCGAAACACTAAGACCACTTTTATTAGCCGTTTGAAATAAGACCTCATTTCGAATAAGTTTATTTAATGCCTCATCATTTGTTAGCTTAATGCCTGATAAACCATAAGATAATTTGACCATCTCAAGTTCATTTTTTTTAACTTCTCTCGTTCCTATTTTTGCAATTATTTTAGAATCTTTTTTATTAATCAATTCTTCTTCTAGCTGAATTGCCTCTTTCATTTTTTGGATTTTTGATTGATTTTGGCTAACTGCATACATTGTTACTGAGGTTAATGCTATCACAATTACTGCTGCAAATATTATTTTATATTTCATAGTTGAACCCCTGACTAAAATTTAGTTTTCAATTCCAACATAGTTACTCCGCCCACAATTGCTTCCGGATAAATAAAAGTATATTCCATCTTGCGATTATTAAAATCTTTTTCCTTTTCTTATTATTCTGGTATTTCTCTTAAACATAGAAATTAAAAACACACTGCCTTATGTTAGAATAAAAAGTATCTTTAGTACAAAGCTTGGTCATATTCATATAAGAATTCATTATCCGACGAAAACACTTTAATATGAATTATCAACTTCTCATATTTTTCAAAATCAATGCCCCAGAAAAAGTTCTCAGAATTATGAATCATTAAACCTTCAGTATTATTAAACCAACTGGGTTCACTAATTATAAGGTTTCCTAAATCATCATATGTTGATAACTGTATATTTTTATTAGTATTTGACAATTTCTTTCGTAACGATGTTGCACGTATATTCTTTTAATGCAGGAAAAATTAGTACTAACAACAAATATGGTCACCAGTAGAAAAAATATTCCTGTAAATATTGCTATTTTTCTTATTTTCATCTAAGCCCCTTTGCTTTACTTTTTAGGGAATAGAAGCTACAGTAATAGTTATTCTATCAACTCCTGGAGCATTAACATATCCAGCTGCTTCTGCTCTTTACGAACTATTGATTGTTAGGGATGGCGCTACCACTGCTATGGTTGCCCACCTTGGTTGAACTTCTGCTGCATAGACAGTTGTGCCAACCAGAAAACTAATAATCAGTAATAGAACTAATGGTCTTGATACTATGCTGAACATAAAAATCACCGCCTTTACTATATATACAAGGAAGTGACCTAAAACGTGACGTTTTTATGAGATGTTGTTGATATTGACAGTATGAAAGTCCAATTCTTTTGTATCTAAATATATATTTTCTATGTACTTCATTAATTCAGATTCATTACCCAAAGCAAACTCAGTCTATAATTTTAAAGAAAACATAAACTAGTTCTTTTTCACTAATTTAACTAGAAATATGATTCCAATAAACGTTAAAAGCATTACAATTGCTGATACCACAATGAATATACCTAAAGCCATACTTTATCTTCTCCTTTAGTAATAAAATTCTTACCTCATTATTATACGTTGTTGATGCTATTTCTTTGTTATACATAACATACCTTCTGAAACTACTATAGTCTTATATTAAAATAGCTTCAAGTCACTATGGTAACATACATGAATTACTTTAGTCATCTGTATTAAGCTTTTCACTACACAAGATCAACCTACTTCAGTAGCCAATGATTTTATAAACTGAAGATACACATGTTATAACGGACTTTATTATGTCCAATAACCTTTCCTTATTACCATTTTTTTTATTGCTTATGCCAGTTTTTTCCTTTTAAGGCATAATAAACTTGCTTTTTGACCCATAGGCGGTTAAACTATATGATTGGATACTAAGAATAAATTACGACGTATAAAGTTATTTAGAAAGTAGGATTTTATGAGTAAAGAAAAAATCATTAATATTGCCGTTATTGCCCATGTCGATGCAGGCAAATCCACTTTGGTTGACGCTTTTCTAAACCAAAATGGTGTATTTAGAGCAAATGAAGAGGTCGTTGATTGTGTCATGGACAGTAACGACATTGAAAGAGAACGTGGCATAACGATCTACTCTAAAAACTGTTCTATTCGTTATAAAGATTATAAAATAAATATTGTAGATACACCTGGTCATGCGGATTTTTCTTCCGAAGTTGAACGTATTATGAAGACTGTGGATACGGTTATCTTGCTGGTGGACTCCAGCGAAGGCCCAATGCCACAAACACGATTCGTACTTCAAAAATCTTTGGAAATGAATCTAAGACCTATCTTATTTATTAATAAAATTGACAAAAAAGATGAAAGGGCTGAAGCCGTTGTTGATATGACCTTTGACCTTTTCGTTGATCTTGATGCAACCGATGAACAATTGGACTTCCCTGTGCTCTATGGTGCTGCAAGGGATGGCTATGCCATTAATGAGATGGGTGAAGAAAGTAGCGATATGACGCCTCTTTTTGAAACCATCATCAAACATGTGGATGCTTATCCTGACTTCGATGAAGATCCGTTACAAATGCAAATATCCGCTCTTGGTTATGATGATTATATCGGAAGACTTGGTATTGGTCGTATTACAAAAGGGACTGTTAAAGCCGGCCAACAGGTCGCGATTACAAAAAGAGATGGTAGTGTTGCTACTGGTAAGGTTCTAAAACTTTTCTGCTATGAGGGTCTTAAACAAACACCAAAAGATGAGCTTTTTAGTGGCGATATTGCTGTTGTTGCCGGTATTGCAGATCTATCCATCGGCGAGACCCTTTGTGATATCTATAATGTACAAGGTATGGAAATGATTCATATTGAAGAACCGACGCTATCTATGAATTTCTTGGTTAACAGTTCTCCTTTCGCCGGTCGTGTTGGTAAATTCGTAACCACAAGACATATTAGAGACCGCCTGGAAAAAGAACTTCAAGTGAATGTCGGCCTAAAAGTAGAAGATCTAGGTGGCCTTGAAGGTTATAAAGTCTCCGGACGAGGCGAATTACACTTATCCATACTTATTGAAAATATGCGACGTGAAGGCTATGAGCTGAGTGTTTCAAAACCTGAGGTTATCATGCACCAGGAAGATGGAAAGACCGTTGAGCCTATAGAACGTGTCTTAATTACTTTACCTGATTCTTACGTGGGCATGGCCATTTCCTCTCTAAATAATCGAAAAGGTACTATGGAGAATATGATCTCCGAAAATGGTTTCACCAAGATCGAATATGTAGCGCCTACACGAGGTTTACTTGGTTTTCGTTCCGAAATGATTACTGATTCTAGAGGTGAAGCTACGATTGTTCGCTCCTTCGAAGGATTTGAGCGTCACAAAGGTGAGATTCCAAGCAGAAATAATGGTGTTCTTGTTTCAGGTGAGCAAGGTATTGCAACCCCTTACTCTCTTAACAACTTATCCGATCGTGCTACCATGACCATTCATACCGGGACAGAAGTCTATGAAGGTATGATTATTGGCATCAATTCACGTAAAGATGATATGTCCGTTAACCCTACCAAAAATAAGAAATTAACGAATACAAGATCATCCGGTAACGACGATGCTGTCAAGCTGGCACCACCAAAAATCTTTTCTCTTGAAGAAGCCCTTGAGTTCATTGCTGATGATGAACTGGTTGAAATCACACCGGACAGCATTCGCCTTCGTAAGAAAATCCTAAGAGAAACAGAACGACTTCGTGCCAATAAAAACAGTACCAAAACATCATAAATTCTTAAATTCTTAAAACTAAATTGTTCTACAAAAATGCGAAGGTCAAATTTGACCTTCGCATTATATTTACTCAATATTCAATTTCTTTTCATGCAATTCTCTCGTTTATCCTGTTAGATTTACAAAATAATAATGTTACATGTTACATACTACTTTTACTATTGCAAACTACAACTACAAAGTCAGAATTATAAAACTACAGTTACATACTTCTATACTTCATTGTTTCATTGCTACAGATACATACTACAAACTACTTACTACATAATTCATGTTCAGTTACATATACTACATATACTACATATACTGCATATACTACACATATTACATATACTACTGTGAATCATATAAATTTGTTGCATGTACATACTGCTTTACAATAAATCTTTACTACATATACATAACAATTACTTTGTTGCAAAACTTCGGGTTTACAATGCAATGGGGATGTTCACCATTTTACCCTTTTCAAACAATCTAACAATCATCTAAACTAAAAGAATTGTGTTACTAAACTGATTCATGTTCACAACACACCTATGGACTTCCATATATACGCTGTAGAGACCATATACAATTGCTACTTCAATCGTCATTTATATGCCTATCTAACGTATAGTCATTAAATGGCTTCTTTGCGCCTATTTAACCACAATATGTTGCTGATTGCCCCTCTACTAAACTACAGGGGCTTAATTAAACTGCTCGTATTGGTCCTACCGTCTGGAGCATTTTCACTTTACATCCACTCCCTTTTCGGTCAGATACATTAATCGTACGTACATTTATCCGTTTAAAAAGGTATTCCGGAAGTTACCTTTGTTTTATTATACACCTTATAGTCAGTTATTTCAATCACTATTTTAACAGATTTCTTACACTATATTCATCCTGTCTAAGATATCTCTCAAATCACCTAAATCAAAGGTATATTCTGTATTACAGAACTGACATGACATAACAATAGGCTTACCTTCTTGAATCATATCTTTAATCTCCTCTCTTCCAACGGTAATCAAGGCTTTCTCAACCCGTTCTTTTGAACAATCGCATTCAAATCTAGGATAGATTTTCTCATGGTACATCAAAGACAAGCCTTCTAAAACTTTGTTGGCTATGCCCTCACCATCAAATCCTTCCTCCAGCATCGCTGTCACCGATGGTAATTTCTTAATATTAGCTTCAATTGTATCAATCACCTCATCTTTGGCACCAGGCATCAATTGTAGGATAAATCCACCACTTTGTCTAACAGTATAGTCTTTATCCACAAGAACACCTAAAGCTACAACCGATGGGGTTTGCTCACTACTTGCAAAATAGTAGGTCAGATCTTCTGCAATCTCGCCACTAACAAGGTCAATTTGTCCATTATAGGGTTCTTTCATGCCTATGTCTTTAATGACATTGAGAAAACCGGTTCCTAGAGCGCCGGATACATCCAGTTTACCGTTGGGCTTTAGTGGCAAGTCCATATCGGGTCGATTGACATAACCTTTTACAATGGCATCTGAATTCGCTGTAACCAAGACCCCGCCTAAAGGCCCATCGCCTTTAAACTGAAGGGTCAACAGGTCTTTGTCCCCTTTCATCATACTGCCCATGATGGCGCCGGCGGTAAGGGTTCTTCCAAGGGCTGCAGTGGCTACAGGACTTGTCTTATGTAGACTTCTAGCTCTTTCTACCAGGTCTTTTGTTATAGCGACGTAGAGCCTTACTTGATGGTCCTTATCTGTCACTCTTACTATATAGTCTGACATCTTATTTCTCCTTCATCACTTCTTGTGCGACAAAATACATACGCTGGGTGGTTGACTTCAGATCCTCAAAAGTATTGTCATGATAAAGGGCAAGAAATTTCAAGCCTGATGCTTCGAGGCATTTTATCACTTCTTTCGGTTCATATCCTCGCTCATGATGCACTTCTGTTGATTTTTCATACAAGCCATCTTCATTTTTTATAAATACATTCACTTCATATTCATTAATGGCCTCATCTTCATAATAATAGTTTTCCCAAATATAGGCATAGTCTTCATGATTTTCCGCATACGTCTTATTTCCTAAAACCTCTTTGAACTTATATACTGTATTCATGTCAAATATAAAAAGACCGCCTGGATTTAAGAAAAGATTCACTTTCTCAAAAGTTTTCTTCAAGTCTTCCTCAAAAGTAATATAATTTAGTGCATCGCCAACTGAAATAACTGCATCCACCGTTCCAAAAAGATCCAGCTCGGTCATATCCTGATTCAGATACATGACCCCCTCTAGTTCTTCTTCCTTGGCCTTATCTCTTGCTATGGCCAACATGTCTTCTGAAAGATCTACACCAATCATTTCGTAGCCTTTCTTGGCCATCAAATTGGTCATAGACCCAGTCCCACATCCCAGATCCAAAATCAAATTCGGTTCAAGACCGTTTTTTTTAAATATCGATTCTATATACACAAGCCAAGCCCCATAAGGTAATTCATTAAGAGCACTATCATAAATCATGGCAAATTGTTCGTAAGAAGCCAATGCCTTCACCTTCTTTCTTTTTAATTTATATTATGGTTAAAGGGTCAAAACTAAGTTTCACTAAATTCCCTTTTCATCTCCTACTCTAACAGGCCAATCTTTAACACTTTTGGTATAGGTTTTACCAAATAGAAGCAGAACCATGGTCACACCAAAAATCTCGGCAATAAGAAAGGCGAACCAAACGGCACGAAGGCCTCCGATTTCCCCTAAGATATAAGCAGCAGGTAAGAGAATAACCAATTGCCTTATCATGGATATGTAGAGGCTATAATGGGCCTTACCCAATCCCTGAAAGGCTGTACTAAGTATAACGCTGACACCTAACAAGGGAAACATCAGACTAATGGTTCTAAAAGCCGGCACACCAAGTTCAAGCATCCTTGCATTGGCGTTATAAAGTCCCAAAAGTGATGTTGGAAAAATCTGAAATATCAGTAGACAAAAAATCATAAAGCTGACAGCCACCATGATACTGAATTTTATTGCTGCAAGGAGTCGTTCTTTATTTTTGGCACCAAAATTATAGCCGATAATCGGCAAGGTTCCAGTTGAAAGACCAAATACCGGCATAAACACCAAGGATTGTAATCTGAAATAAGAACCCATTACATCGATGGCCAAATCCCCGTATTTTGATAGAATCAAATTAAAACCGGTGAGCATAATGGATCCCAAACCTTGCATAATCGATACCGGTATCCCGACTACAAGAATTTGCTTGATAATGGACAACTTCAACTTAAAACTTCTAAGGTCCGGTTTGATAATATTGTTGCCAAAAAACAAGATAGACCAAACAAAGATCATGGATATACTCTGAGCGACAACCGTCGCAATGGCTGCGCCTTCAATACCCATAGCCGGAACACCGAATAATCCAAAAATCAAAATAGGATCTAATATAATATTGAGCACTGCACCAATAAGCATGGCAATCATTGGCTTGATCATTTCACCTGTACCTTGCAGAACACTCATACCGACTTGCCCCAGTATCCTGCCAAAAGCAAAAATCATAATGATTCTTGTGTAAGATGTGGCATAATCAATAACCAAAGTGTTGTCTGTAAAGAGTACAAAAAAGTTTCGAGCAAAAAGTGTACCTAATATAGCTACAATACTGTATACAAATATACCAACCACAACACCATGTTCAGCAATCAAAACAGCTGATTTGTGATCTTTTTCTCCAAGTTTTCTTGATATGTTCGAGTTCATCCCCACGCCTAATCCTACAAACACGGCGATGACGATGAGTTGAAGGGGGAAAGCTAAGGATATGGCTGTTAATGCATCGTTATTGGTGTCACTAATTCTTGAGACAAAAATGCTATCGACCACATTATACATGGCTTGTACCATCATTGCAAAAATAGCCGGTAAAGACATGCTGATAATGAGTTTGGGAATAGGTACAATGCCCATTTTGTTATTTTCCATTGCCGTGCCTCTACTTTCCAAAATGCCCGTTCATACTTTAGGTTTCTATTTTGATTTCAACGGTTTCTGATATGCCCATTGCATATAGATATATAGCTTTTACCTGTTTACCTGTGCCTTGTTCTAAAGCCTTTTTATAATAACCCATTTGTGTACTATATCTTTTTATTAATGTATCCACAGCACCCTCTGATATGTGGTCTGTTTTATAATCCACTATCACAAGACCTTCTTCTTCTTCAAAAAATAAGTCAATCACACCTTGAACCATCCTATAATCTGATGTATGTACCCCTGCTTCAAGTTCCGGTTTAAGTCCCATGACAAAGGGCTTTTCTTTAATTAACCGACCTTTTGAAGCTGCTTCTTTTGCACGTTTTCCTATTTCTGAATCGAAAAAGGCCTTAATTGACATCGGTCGTATACTTTTAGCTTCACAATCTGTTATTATTTGTTTTTGGCATAGTTCTTCAATCCTATCTGCTATGGTTTTTTCCTCCATTTGAGTTAAGAAATCCAGATGATACATAACTTTATGATAGGCTTGTCCCCGCTGGGCTCCAGTCATAGGTTGCTCGCCTACAATAAAAACCGGCTTAATAGATGATTTTTCCCGGGTAGGTAGCTTTGAAAAACTTTCTTCTTCAAGCCGCTTTATTTCTGATACGGATTGGCTAATATCCATCTTGGTTAAAGTATCATAAGTATATGTCCAAGCCATTTTAGACTCAAAATCTAGATCTAACTGGGTTTTCTTTTCCATACTATCTGAAGCAAAAGCCCTTAGTATTGAAGGGTCATTTTGATAATCTAAGTATGTCTTTTGATATATACTTATACTCGGCTCTATGGATTGTAGGGCGACCTTCCCCAAATACTCAATGCCTGTATTGGCATATAGATTTTTCGCCTGACGATGACGCATTAGTGCCAACATAATCCAGTCCAAATAGTTCTGACAACTTTTAACCGTTAGGTAACCTAGGTGAAGGCTTTCTATACTTAAAGCCCTTGACCATTTATCTATCTGCTTATCCATATTTTTTGCAGATCCTATAAGGATTAGTTTTTCTCTTGCTCTGGTTAAGGCAACATATAGAATCCTAAGCTCTTCTGATTTTAGTTCCTGGTCCATTTTTGACTTCAGAACTTCTTTGATGGGTGATTGAATTCTAATCCGTTCATCCGATAGGATGTTGTCTGTTCCAAAACCGAACTCCTGATGGATGAGCACCGCTTGCCGGATGTCACTTTTATTAAAAAGTTTGCTCAGTGCCGGAAGTATGACAACCGGGTACTCGAGCCCTTTGCTACCATGAATGCTCATGATGGTAACTTGATTCCCTTGTTCATCCTGAAGCAATGCCTCCCCTTGATCAATGCTATGCTTTTTCATATGGTCCATATACCTTAAGAAATTAAACAATCCTTTGAAACTTGTCTGCTCATACCTATGGACTTGATCTAAAAACATATCCAGATTGGCTTGACGCTTTGGACCTCCAAGCATCATTGAAACATAATCATAGTAACCTGTATCCTTAAAAATCTGCTGTACCAAACCATATAAACTTAAGCTGTTTTTCACTTGGCGCCACCTATATAGTGATTCATGAAATCGGACGACTTTTTGATCTAAAGGTGTATTTCCAATGATACTTTTATGGTATAAGATTAAGGCACTGTGAAAATCTATATCCGGGTCCGTAAGCCTTATTGTAACCAACTCATCCCCTTTAAATCCAAACATGGGTGAGCGTAATACTGCAAGTAAAGGTATATCTTGTTTTGGATTGTCGATGATTCTTAATAGATTAAGCAAAGTCTTTATCTCAATAGTATCAAAATAGCCCGTAGCCAATCGACTGGCTACCGGTATACCATAGTCTGCAAATGTATCGACAAAGGCTTCTGACCACCCTGTCATGGTCCGCATGAGAATAACAATATCTTTATATGCCAGCTGACGCTCTATCTTTTCTTGACTATCATAGATCATCATCGGTGGATCCAAGGCCATAAGCCTTTGTATCTCAACCGCAACAGCTTGTGCTTCAATTTGTCTTGTTGTTAGGCCATTAAAACCTTCACGGTCAATTAATAAAACTTCTGTATCGTAGACATCTGATTCTATTGTGTAATTTGCGCCTAAATTCAAAGCAGCAGATGTATTATAATGTACATCGCCTATTTTCTTAGACATCAATTGTATAAAAAGGTAATTAGTCAAGTCCAAAACCTGTTTCCGGCTTCTAAAGTTCTGATGCAATTCAATTTTTTGATAAAGACTATCCTCTGTTGTATAGGTATCGTATTTTTCTGAGAATAACTCCGGCTTTGCTAGGCGAAACTTGTAGATGCTTTGCTTCAGATCCCCTACCATAAAGATATTTGGCTTTTCCTCCCCTATTCGTGATACACTCTGAATCAACGTTTCTTGTACTAGATTACTGTCTTGGTATTCATCCACCATAATCTCCACAAAACGGTCTGCATAAATCTTAGCCACCTCTGATGGTTTACCACTATCTTCTCGTAATATGTCTAAAGCAAAATGCTCAATGTCGTTAAAATCAATCATGTTTTTCTCGACTTTTTTTGCTTGATAGGCTTCTGAAAATCTTTTTATAATACTTACCAATGTTTTCATATGACCATGACTAATGGCTGTCATCTTTATAAAAACCTCATCATAATCAAAACCATATTGATTTTGCATGGTTTTAAGTTGGTCCTTGATACGGCCAATTAAGGCTTTAACAGGCTCACTTGCTTCCGGTTCTGTTCCTCTTTTGGCTGATTTTGCTCTAGGATAGTCTAGATTGTTCAGTATCTCAAAAACATGCATCCTACTGTCTTTAGCTGACTCAAGATCCTTTAGATAGGTATCGTAAATCAGAAGGGTTTCCATCATTGGCTTAAGACGTATATCTGTTTCAATAATCTCAGTTGCTTCCCTGGACAAAAGCTTGAGATCTTGAATCTGTTCAAATATTTCCGCCATCATATAAGTTACATAGGGTGAATCATACCACTGGTTCAGACTTTCTATATCGAGTAAATCTATGCTACTGTCCAGCCATTTCCTGGGCATAGGATGGCTTCTACTTAATTTGTATACAGATAGTACAAGATCTTCAACTGCCTTATCGCTTTTTCCCGGTGCGTAACTTTCAATAAAATCTAGGTAACTCAAGTCACCCTCTGTGTAGAACGTCTCTATGACGTCACCAAGGACTTCATTTCGCATTAGTGTGAGTTCAATCTCATCCCCTATCTTAAAGCTTGGGTCTAAGTTGATCTTGTAAAAATAGTTTTTTATAACTTGCAGGCAAAAAGCATGCAAAGTCATGATACTTGCAGATGGCAATAGGGTTAACTGCTGTTGTAAATAAAGGTTGGTCGGATCTTTTTCAATCGCATTATACAGTGCATTACCGACCCTTTCTCGCATCTCTGATGCAGCTGCGTTGGTAAATGTCACAACAAGTAAACTGTCAATTGACACAGGGTTCGACTTGTTTGTAATCATAC
>NZ_JARGDP010000077.1 GCF_029210395.1 Petrocella sp. FN5
TAAACCATATTCTTTCTAAAGGAAGGTTGACTTATGGCTGAGTTTATAAAAAAGCTAAAACAACTTTTTACCAAAATTGATCATGATGACATTACAGCTTGGGCGTCTATGCTTACGCTTTTCTTAATGTTGTCTCTTTTCCCATTAATTATTCTGATTACAGACTTTGTGGCCAGTACTTCTTTTAACGATCCTGCCGTTACCGATTATCTGATCGCTATTCTCCCAGCACCAATATTTGAAACCATCCAGAATATAGCTACAGATATTGAATTAAATAGATCGACAAAAGTAATACCTGCGGCTTTATTAGTTACTGCCTGGGCTGCTTCAAAAGGTATTCTTGCTATCATACAAGCACTTAACAAGGCCTATGATGTTGTTGAAACACGGTCTTATATAAAACTTCGTTTCTTGGCATTGTTCTACACACTGGGGTTCATCCTTTTGATTGTACTTTCTTTAATACTCATTGTATTTGGCAATACCATCTACGGACTTATAGAAAGCAATATTACTGTTCCAGAATTTATAAGTCCTATTGTTATTTTTCTACGGTTTACCATAACCATAGTTTTATCTATGATCTTTTTTATTTTTTTATATAACTTGTCACCTACTGTTAAAGTGGGTTTTATAAAAGTTCTTCCCGGTGCGGTCTTTTCAAGCCTTGGTCTTGTTGCTGCCTCTAGTGCCTTTTCCATCTATGTTAAGTACTCCACTAGCTTGTCCTATTTATATGGTAGTTTGACCGGTTTTATGGCGTTAATTCTTTGGCTGTTTTTTATCAGTCTTATTATTATGGTTGGTGGAGAAATTAACGCTGTTTTTCTATCTTCCCATTTCAAACATTTATGAGAACATCATCATGAAGTCTAGCCTAACTCATCACCCTTTATATGTTCAAAAAAATAGAAGGACAAATATGTCCTTCTATTTTTGGGTCTGTATTTGATTGGTTATAATATCAACGTTCAGTTTGAATTACTTAATCTAAATAACGCCTTGTGCGTACATCGCTTCTGCTACTTTTAAAAATCCTGCAATATTAGCGCCAATAACCAAGTTATCTTCTGCACCATATTCTTTTGCAGCTTCGCTAGCGTTTTTATATATGTCTGCCATGATTTGTTGTAATTTGGCGTCTACTTCTTCAAATGTCCATGAATAACGCATGCTGTTTTGACTCATTTCAAGTGCTGATGTGGCTACACCACCTGCATTAGCTGCTTTTGCAGGTCCAAAAAGTACTTTGTTGTTTAAAAATACTTCAACAGCTTCAGGTGTTGAAGGCATATTAGCCCCTTCTCCAACTGCAATACATCCATTTTCCACTAGTATTTTAGCTGAAGCTTCATCAATTTCATTTTGTGTAGCCGATGGTAGTGCAATGTCGCATTTTATGGTCCATATACCAGCACAGCCTTCATGATACTCTGCATGAGGATGATGTTTAATATACTCACTGATACGCTTGCGTTCTATTTCCTTGATTTGTTTGACCGTATCTAAGTTCACACCTCTAGGATCATAGATGTACCCGCCCGAATCACTTAGGGCAACCACTTTTCCACCTAATTCAGTAGCTTTTTGTGTGCCATAGATGGCAACGTTTCCAGATCCGGAGATGACGACTGTTTTGCCTTTAAAAGAATTGCCTTTTGCTTTTAGCATCTCTTCAACAAAATAGCACATGCCGAAACCGGTCGCTTCTGTACGGGTAAGACTGCCTCCATAAGTTAAACCTTTACCTGTTAAAACACCTGTAAATTCATTTTTAATTCTTCTATATTGACCATACATATAACCAATTTCTCTTCCACCAACGCCAATATCACCGGCAGGCACATCCGTATTCGGACCGATATGTCTTTGTAACTCCGTCATAAAGCTTTGACAAAAGTTCATAATCTCTCTATCGGATTTGCCTTTTGGATCGAAGTCACTACCACCTTTTCCGCCACCAATAGGCAGACCGGTTAGCGAATTTTTCAAGATCTGTTCAAATCCCAAGAATTTGATAATCCCTACGTATACTGATGGATGAAATCTTAAGCCACCTTTGTATGGGCCGATTGCACTGTTAAATTCCACTCTAAAACCTCGGTTTACGTTCACTGTTCCATCATCAGATACCCAAGGTACCCTAAAGATGATTTGTCGCTCAGGCTCTACGAGTCTGTCAAATATTCCGGCTTCTACCCATTCAGGATGCTTCAAAGCCACAGGTTCAAGTGACTCCAATACTTCTTTTACAGCCTGATGAAATTCCGGTTCTCCTGGATTTCTTTTTACGACTTGCTCCATTAAGTTTGTCAAATAGTTCATATTATTCTCCTTATCCTTGCTTATTGAACTGGCAATAATGCCATATCTTCAGGTCATCCTAAAACCTTACTTAATAATATCCCTATGGCTAGTGGTTCAAAACCAAGCTTCTAAATAACGCTTTTACACTTTACATCTTTAAAATTATATCACAGTTCATTTATAAAGTGCTAGTTTTTTTATGATTACTTCTTGTTTTTTATATAAGTGTCTATTGCTTTTGCCGCATCTTTACCTGCACCCATTGCTAATATGACTGTTGCCGCACCTGTTACAACATCACCGCCGGCATATACCCCTTCTTTGCTACTTAGACCGGTGGTTTCTTCTACAATAATGCCGCCCCATTTTTGTGTCTTAAGATCCGGTGTGGTGGATGTGATCATTGGATTCGGACTTTGACCGATAGCAATAATGACTGTCTCAACATCCAGAACATGTTCTGATCCCTCTTGAGCGATAGGACGACGCCTTCCAGATGCGTCCATGTCTCCTAGGGTCATTTTTACACAAGTTATGCCTTTGACCCAACCTTTTTCTGTACCTAGAATCTCAACCGGATTGTTAAGCAACTTAAATTTGATGCCTTCTTCCATGGCGTGGTGAACTTCTTCAACCCTTGCCGGTAGTTCTTCTTCTGAACGTCTGTATACTATATAAACATTTTCTGCTCCAAGTCGTTTAGCACTTCTTGCAGCATCCATAGCCACGTTACCACCACCTACGACAGCAACATTTTTACCGACTCGAACCGGTGTATCACAATCCGGAAATTTGTAGGCTTTCATCAAGTTTACGCGCGTCAAAAATTCATTGGCTGAATAAACACCGTTTAGATTTTCGCCAGGTATTTTCAAAAAGCTCGGTAAACCTGCGCCTGATCCAACAAAAACAGCCTCATAGCCTTCTTCTAATAATTCATCTAAAGAAAGTACTTTTCCAATAACCATATTGGTCTTAATTTCTACACCTAAGTCTTTTAATGTTGTTATCTCACTTTGTACCAGGGCCTTAGGTAATCTAAACTCCGGAATACCATACATTAAAACGCCTCCAGCTACATGAAAGGCTTCAAAGATTGTTACTTCATAGCCTTCTTTTGCTAGGTCGCCAGCACACGTCAGACCTGCCGGTCCACCACCAACAACGGCAACTTTTTTACCATTGGTAATTGGTTTTTTTACTTCAGGCTCCCTATTGGCCATGTACCAGTCAGCAACATACCGCTCCAGTCTTCCAATACCAACCGATTCACCTTTTTTTGTTCTAACACAAAGGGCTTCACATTGAGACTCTTGAGGACAAACTCTACCGCAGACTGCCGGCAGACTATTGGTTTCTTTAATTACATGATAGGCCGCTTCCATGTTGCCTTCCGCCACCAACTTAATAAACTCTGGAATCTTTACCATAACCGGACATCCCGCCACACATGGCTTGGTTTTACATTGAAGGCATCTATTTGCTTCCTCTATTGCTTGTTCTTCTGTATAGCCTAGAGCTACCTCTAAAAAATTTCGGTTTCTCACATTCGGATCTTGCT
Organism: Petrocella sp. FN5; assembly: GCF_029210395.1. GTDB lineage: Bacteria > Bacillota > Clostridia > Lachnospirales > Vallitaleaceae > Petrocella. The sequence goes on from NZ_JARGDP010000077.1 coordinate 3,872, forward strand.
CAGGCATTCTCACTTTCTTTAATGACATATTAGCCATCTATAATACCTCCTAAACGACAATTGTGTTGATCCATACTTTCTGCCTCTTGTTCCTTGTACATGGTTTGTCTTCTCATTGCTTCATCAAAGTCAATCTCATGCCCATCAAAATCAGGTCCATCCACACAGGCAAACTTGGTTTCGCCTGCTACTGTCACTCTGCATCCGCCACACATACCGGTACCGTCAATCATAACCGGATTCATACTTACTAACGTTTTAATCCCATGGGGCTTTGTCATCTGACTTACAAATTTCATCATAATCAAAGGACCAATCGCAATTACTAGGTCAATCGATGGATCTTGATCAATTAGTTTTTTAAGCTCATCGGTTACAAATCCTTTGTTACCATTAGAACCATCATCGGTTGTTACAAACAATTGATGACTCACAGCCGACATTTCTTTTTCTAGAATGATCAAATCTTTGCTTCTGAAACCTGCAATCATTGTAACTTTAGCTCCCATTTCATGGAGTTTTTTGGCCTGTGGGTATGCAATTGCTGAACCTAGACCACCACCTATGACAACCGCATTCTTGTACCCATCCAAATGAGAAGCCATACCTAAGGGACCAACAAAATCAAGAATCTTCTCCCCAACATTCAGAGCACCTAATACTTTTGTGGTCTTTCCTACCACTTGGAAAATAATTGTAACGGTGCCTTTTTCACGGTTATAGTCTGCAATTGTTAGGGGTATTCTCTCACCCTCTTCGTCTGTTCTAAGTATGATAAATTGCCCAGGTTGCGCTTTTTTTGCAATTAATGGCGCCTCAATTTCAAGAAGCGTTACAGCCATATTTAATGCTTCCTTTTTCACGATTCTATACATGTTCTGTCCTCCTTGGTTTTTGCAAGTTAAACAATAATATATTGCATTAATTTATATCTTACAGTCAAAAAACCCTTACGTCAACCAAAAAACTATGTTACAACCCTTATGATAAGACATTGTCAAGGCATATTCTTTGTGAGTTAATACAATATTTTATGTATTTTTTTAATGTATTCTATTAATCGCCCTTTATCTCTTTAATCCATTCATTAAGTTTATGAATGTAATATACCGTCTTCTTGCAATAATGAATTTTTAGTATTTCTTTTTAATACTACTCTCTTAAATCCTTTTATTTAGCCATTTAATGCAAATTATTAGCAAATATGCAATTCACTTTTCTTCTTAATTGTTTGAGCTAAATGAAATTATTTCTTTTCAAACTTGCATTTCTTAACTTTTTAGTATTGATTCTCAAATTAAATCATGCTATAATGTTTCTACTATCTTTTTCTTACCTATGATTTAATTGGATAAGTTCCAACAAATATAATGATACCATGTTAGGAGGCACTATATAATGAAGGACACTTACGGTTTACCAAAGCAACAAGGCTTATATGACCCTCAGTTTGAACATGATAACTGCGGCGTTGGATTTGTAGCCCATATAAAAGGAAATAAATCTCACAGTATTGTGCAGAAAGGTTTACAAGTGCTCGTTAATCTACATCACCGTGGTGCTGTTGGCGCAGATCCAAATACAGGCGACGGTGCCGGCATCCTCATTCAAATACCCCACCAATTTTTAGTCAAAGTCAGTCGAAAGTTGGATTTCACATTACCATCCGAAGGCCATTATGGTGTAGGTATGGTTTTTTTGCCTCAAGAACCTAATGCAAGGTTCTATTGTGAAGGCATCTTTGAAAGGATTATTCAAAATGAAGGTCTTAAGCTTCTTGGCTGGCGTCATGTTCCTGTCAATGAAAAAGCATGTGGTTTAACAGCAAGTGGTACCCGTCCTATGGTTCATCAACTTTTCATCGACAAAGGTAATGTTAGTGTCAATGACTTAGAACGTAAGCTCTATGTCGTCAGAAAACAAGTTGAAAAACGAATCCGTGATGCAAAAAAATCATATACAGAAGCCTTTTATGTGGCTAGCCTTTCCTCTAAAACTATGATTTACAAAGGCCAATTGTTGGCCCATCAAATACCTGATTTTTTTACGGATTTAAAAGATAAAGATATGGTTAGTGCCATTGCACTGGTACATCAACGGTATAGCACCAATACTTTCCCTTCTTGGGATCGGGCGCAACCTTTTAGGTATCTGGCTCATAACGGTGAAATTAACACTTTAAGGGGCAATGTCAACTGGATGAATACCCGCGAAGGCGTCCTTGAATCTGAGGTTTTCGGAGATGATATTAAGAAAATCTTCCCCATCATTGAACCTTCCGGCTCTGATTCTGCCAATCTAGATAACGCCCTTGAACTTCTCCTTGCCAGTGGCAAAACTTTAGCTCATGCTGTTGCGATGCTCGTGCCGGAAGCTTGGCAAGGACATGAATCCATGAATGAAGATAAAAAAGGTTTTTATGAATACCATGCAGGACTTATGGAGCCATGGGACGGCCCGGCTGCCATAGCTTTTACAGATGGCACACAGATTGGGGCTGTTCTCGATCGAAACGGTCTACGACCTGCAAGATATTTAGTGACCAAAGATGATTTTGTTGTACTGGCCTCAGAAACCGGCGTTCTTCCCTTTGAAGCAGATACTGTTCTGGAAAAGGGCCGATTACAGCCCGGCAAAATGTTTCTTATTGATACCAAAGAACAAAGAATTATTTCAGATGAGGAGATTAAATCTACTTTAGCCAGCCAAAAGCCTTACAAAACTTGGATTGATCATAATAAGATTGAATTGTCCAAAATGCCCGTACCACATGACATACTATCACTTGGCGCTGACCGTTTAACGCAACTTCAAAAAGTCTATGGCTATACTGAAGAAGAACTTAAAGAGGTTATCGCACCGATGGTGCTCCATGGCAAAGAGGCAATTGGTTCTATGGGCAATGATGCTGCTTTAGCAATCTTTTCAAACAAGCCTCAACTCCTATACAACTATTTCAAACAATTATTCGCTCAAGTTACCAACCCACCTATTGATCCGATTCGTGAAAAACTTGTTATGTCCTTGGTTCAACTGCTTGGTGATCGTGGTAATTTACTAGGCGATTTGGACCCTTCAATTAATATTAATTTTATAGAACTACAGCAACCCATACTGGATAATGCAAACTTTGAAAAAATCGTGCACATACGCCATAAAGATTTTAGGTCTGTTAAAGTTCCTGCTGTTTTTCACGCTAACAAAGATGGCGCGGATCTTAAAAATGCCCTCGATACCCTAAACCAAAATGTTGAAGACAACATAAAGGCCGGCTATAATTTGATTATCCTAACTGACCGAAATGTAGATAAGTATCATGCGCCTATTCCTTCTCTTCTTGCAGCCGCTAGTGTACATCACCATCTGATTCGCAAAAAACTCCGTACCAAAGTTGATCTAATTGTCGAAACCGGAGACGCTAGAGATGTCATGCATATGGCTTTACTAATAGGATATGGTGTTGATGCCATTAATCCTTACATTGCTTTTGATAGTATTCAAAGTCTTGTTCATTCAGGTTTGTATATGGAAGGTCAAAGTATAAATAACGTTGATGCGCAGAAGAACTATGTTAAAGCTTTAAACAATGGCTTATTAAAGATTTTCTCAAAAATGGGTATCTGTACACTTCAAAGTTATCATGGTGCTCAGATTTTCGAAGCTTTAGGCGTAAGTTCTCAAGTGGTGAAGGCGTATTTCCCTGGTACCGCTTCAAGAATCGAAGGAATTGATTTAGATATTATTGCAAAAGAAGTCATGATTCGACACAATGCCGCCTTTAATACTTTACGCAACCCCTATAGTCACTTACTTGAAGGTGGTGAGTATTCCTGGCGCGTAGGCGGAGAAGCACATCTTTTCAATCCTGATACCGTGCACAAACTGCAACATGCTTGTCGCACCAATGACATGAAGCTTTTTAGAGAATATTCAGCTCTCATTAATGAACAAGCAGAAAAACTTAACACCATACGTGCTTTGCTAAAATTCAAAGACCAAAGTCCAATTGATATCGATGAAGTTGAGCCAATAGAGAACATATTAAAACGATTCGCAACCGGGGCTATGTCTTTTGGTTCAATTAGTATTGAAGCCCATGAGACTCTAGCAAAGGCCATGAACGAGATAGGTGGTAAATCCAACTCAGGTGAAGGTGGCGAAAGCCTTGATCGACTTTTTGATCAAGGTAGACGAAGTTCTATAAAACAAGTGGCTTCCGGTCGTTTTGGTGTCACCACAGAATATCTAGTAAACTGTACCGAACTCCAAATAAAAATGGCCCAAGGTGCTAAGCCAGGGGAAGGCGGCCATCTGCCCGGTCACAAGGTTACAGAAGACATTGCCAAAGTACGTCACTCTACACCGGGCATCGCGCTTATTTCACCGCCACCCCATCACGACATCTATTCTATTGAAGATTTGGCACAACTTATTTACGATCTAAAGAATGTTAATGATAAAGCACGTATCAATGTTAAACTTGTTTCAGAAGTTGGTGTAGGTACCGTTGCTGCCGGTGTATCAAAAGCCCATGCTGATGTTGTCCTTATATCCGGTTGTGATGGCGGTACCGGTGCTGCACCAATAAGTTCCATTAAGTATGCCGGACTACCTTGGGAGCTAGGCCTAGCCGAAACCCACCAGACACTTCTAATGAATGATTTGCGCAGTCGTATTGTTGTTCAAGCGGATGGCCAAATGAAAACCGGTCGTGATGTGGCCATTGCCGCCCTTCTTGGCGCTGAAGAATTTGGTTTTGCTACTGCTGCTTTGGTCGTTTCTGGTTGTATCATGATGCGTAAATGCCAGAAAAACACCTGTCCTGTAGGTGTCGCTACACAGGATCCTGAACTTCGTAAATTCTTCACGGGTAAACCTGAGCATTTAATTAATTTCTTCACTTTTATTGCAAGTGAACTTAGAGAAATAATGGCGGATCTTGGTTTTAGAACCCTTAATGAAATGGTAGGTCGTGTGGATAAACTTGAGCCTAACAAAGAACTGCTTCACTGGAAATCAAGAAGCATTGATTTTAGCGCTATCCTCTACAAACCTGAGCTCCCATCTCGTATTGGCACTTATTGTTCCAATGATCAAGCTCATGGTTTAGAACATATTTTTGATCGACAACTGATTAAAGATGCCATACCGGCACTTATCAACGAAGAAAATGTTTACAAAGAATACGATATAAGGAATGTACATCGGACTGTCGGAACGATGCTCGCAGGTCATGTGTCTATAGCCACAAAGGGGCAGAATCTACCTGAAGATCGTATTCATTACAAGTTTCTCGGTTCAGGAGGCCAAAGTTTCTGTGCTTTCGGCGTAAAAGGTATGACTTTTGAACTGGAAGGAGATTGCAACGATTATATGGGCAAGGGATTATCCGGTGGTAAAATCATCGTATATCCACCAAAGTCAGCTGATTTTAATTATGAAGACAACATTATTGTAGGTAACACCCTTTTATATGGTGCTACTTCCGGCGAGGTATATATTAACGGCATGGCCGGTGAGCGTTTTTGTGTTAGGAACTCAGGTGCCGTGGCTGTTGTCGAGGGTGTCGGCGACCACGGTTGTGAATACATGACAGGTGGCACTGTGGTTGTTCTTGGGAACACCGGTCGAAATTTTGGCGCAGGTATGTCCGGTGGGCAAGCTTTCGTTCTTGCCGAAGATGATACTTTTGTAAAGAATAAGTGTAATTTCGAGATTGTGATGACTGAAAAAGTGACCACCGAAGAAGATAAAGCCCTTCTAAGGTCTATGATAGAAAAACATGTTCTTAATACGAACAGTCCAAAAGGTAAGCGTATACTCTCTAATTATGACGAATATATAACACAATTCGTCAAAGTAATTGCACCCGAATACAAACTGGTACTTGAGAAAAAAGCTGCTATGGCAGCCATCAATTAGGAGGTGATCAAAATGGGTAAAGTTACAGGATTTAAAGAATTTGCTAGAAACAATGGTGATTACAAACCTGCTGATAAACGGATCTCAAATTTTGATGACATCTTCATACCTGTTGATGAAACCGAAATCAAAATCCAAGCCGCAAGGTGCATGGATTGCGGTATCCCTTTCTGTTCCTCTAACTGTCCACTTGGTAATATTATTCCGGACTTTAACGATTTGGTTTTTAACAATCAATGGGAGAAAGCTTTACAAGTATTACATTCAACCAATAACTTCCCTGAGTTTACAGGAAAAATATGTCCTGCACCCTGCGAAAGCGGTTGTGTCCTAGGTCTAATTAAAGACCCAATCACCATTGAGCATATTGAGTTAGCCATAGCCGAAAAAGGTTGGGCAAAAGGATGGATTCAACCGGAGCCACCTGCAATTCGTACAGGAAAAAGTGTGGCCATTGTTGGTTCAGGTCCTGCAGGTATGGCAGCCGCTCAACAGTTGGCTCGTGTCGGACATCATGTTACGCTATTTGAACGTTCTGATGCCATTGGTGGTGCTATAAAATACGGTGTACCGGACTATAAGTTACCAAAATCTTATATTCAAAGACGTGTTGACCAAATGGTAGCTGAAGGGGTCCAATTTAAAACCAGTACCAATGTGGGGGTCGATATTTCTGTAGAAACCCTTAAAACCGAGTATGATATTATCTGCTTAACCGGTGGTTCAACTGAGCCTAGAGATCTGACCATATCCGGTCGCAATCTTAGTGGTATCCATTTTGCTATGGATTTTCTCCCTCAATCAAATAAACGTGTTGCCGGTAAGCAGATTCCAGAAGATTTGGCGGTTACAGCTGAAGGCAAAAAAGTAGTTGTCATTGGTGGTGGTGATACTGGTTCTGACTGTATCGGCACTTCATTAAGACAAGGTGCTATTGATGTTACCCAACTAGAATTATTACCCATGCCTCCAAAGGAACGTGATATCACTCAACCTTGGCCGGTTTTTCCAAGACTCTACAAAACTTCTTCTTCTCATGATGAGGCTGAAGCTGCATTAAACAAAGACATTCGTGAATTTTCTGTCGGTACCAAAGCTTTCCTCGGTAATGACAAAGGTGAAGTAACAGGACTTAAGTGTGTCAGACTGGCATGGGAGCAAATAGATGGTCGTCACACTATGAAGGAAATTGAAGGTAGTGAGTTCATCCTAGAAGCTGATTTGATTCTCTTTGCTATGGGTTTCTTACACCCTGAGCATACCGGACTTTTAGATGATCTTGGTGTTGAGTATGATTCAAGAGGTAATGTTGCTACGAATCGAGAGTTCCAGACTTCTATCCCCGGCATTTTTGCTTCCGGTGATATGCGACGTGGCCAATCTCTGGTTGTTCATGCTATTGCTGAAGGAAGAAATATGGCTTATGAGGTGGATAAATTCTTAATGGGTGAAACTTATCTTAGAAGTACGTTAAAATAGAGGTTCTCTGACAAATTTGGCTCTTTGTCAAATCTTGGGGTAATCCCCATATCAGCATCTTAACCAGGTCTCTAAGTGAATAATCTTAGAGACCTGGTTAAGGTAAAGTTAGATGGGTCCCATGAAAACCCTTCCACAGTATGTATGATTACGGTCTCAGGTTGGTGCGTCCAGGAACTTCATGGTCGATGATGGCCTGCTTTCGTAACTATTCTTCTATGGGATGTTCAACTATGCGTTTCAGGCCATAACCACT
>NZ_JARGDP010000078.1 GCF_029210395.1 Petrocella sp. FN5
ATACCACAAATGTAAAAAAAGGATAAAGGATATAATTTGTTGATTGACGAACTGAATGTTTGGCTGTATAATATTAATATATGAACAAGTATACATATGTTAATATGAAACAGGAGGCTATTATGAGTCATGAATATATTCTAGAAGGTTTAAATTGTCATAGTTGTGCTATGAAAATTGAAGATGAAATAAGTAGACTTTCAGAGATTAATCAAGCACATCTTAATTATGCTACACAGACCATTACTATTGAGACTCTGGTTCTTGATCTGGATTTATTACCGATTTTACAAAAAAAAGTGGATCAAATTGAAAGTGGTATAAAAGTTATTAGAAAAGAGCATATAACTATGGGCCTTAATCAAGCATCCCTATCATGGAAGGATAGACATATATGGATAAGGCTTATCATAGGTTCATTGTTCTTTGCTGTTGGATTGTTTTTGGAACAAACATTAATAGTAGAGTTCACCATCTACCTAATAGCTTATTTGACCATTGGCGGTGATGTACTTATCCTTGCCGGGCGAAATATTATGAAAGGTAAGGTTTTTGATGAGAATTTTCTAATGTCAGTAGCTACCATTGGCGCCTTTGCGATTACCGAGTTCCCGGAAGCTGTAACGGTTATGTTATTCTATCAGATTGGTGAACGGTTTCAAGATATGGCTGTTCACAGATCTAGAAAATCTATTGCAGGTCTTATGGATATACGACCGGATGTTGCGTGGGTAATGAATAAAGAAGTGCTCATTCAAGTCATGGCCGATACACTTATGGTGAATGATCGAATATGGGTAAAAGCAGGTGAAAGAATTCCACTTGATGGTATTCTTGTTAAAGGTTCTGCTATGCTAGACACGTCTGCTTTAACGGGTGAGTCAGTACCACGTAAAGTATCAGAAGGTGACACAGTATTATCCGGGTCGGTTAATACCAACGGTCTCATCGAAATTAGTGTCACGAAGATTTTTGGCGAATCAACAGTATCCAAAATTCTGAATTTAGTTGAAAACGCTACAAGTAAAAAAGCAGAAACAGAAAAATTCATTACTACATTCGCCAAATATTATACACCGATTGTCGTCTACTTAGCATTAGCACTGGCTTTTTTACCACCTCTACTTATGGAAGGTGAGGACTTTAGAACTTGGGTTCATAGAGCCTTGATTTTCTTGGTTGTGTCATGCCCATGTGCCTTAGTGATTTCAATTCCCTTAGGCTTCTTTGGTGGTGTTGGAGGGGCTTCTAAACATGGTATTTTGATCAAAGGTAGTAATTACCTAGAAGGCCTTAACCAAGTAACAACGGTGGTCTTTGATAAAACAGGAACACTTACAAAAGGTGTTTTCAAAGTGTCACAGATAGCTCCGGTAAATACTACAGAAAAGGAAGTACTCAAGTTAGGCGCCTATGCAGAATACTATTCGAACCATCCAATAGGTAAATCGATTATAAAAGCCTATGGTGGGGCTGTGGATGCGGAGGAAATTAGTGACTTTGAAGAAATAGCAGGTAAGGGTATAAGCATAAGTCTATCAGGAGATAAGATTCTTGCAGGTAACCATCAGCTAATGATAGATTACGGTATAGAAGTCGTATCTGCAGATCACTTAGGAACCTTGGTCCATATAGCAAAAGAAGGTATATACATGGGATATATCATCATATCAGATGAGATTAAAGCAGATAGTAAGAAGACGATTACAGATTTAAGAGCCAGAGGTATTAGTAGAATCGTAATGCTAACAGGCGATTTACCATCTGTAGCTCATAAAATAGGCTCTTTATTAGGAATAGATGAAGTCCATGCCGGCCTATTGCCCCATGAGAAAGTGGAAGTATTTGAAAACATTATTAAAGAACAGAAAAAAGGCAAGACATTATTTGTAGGTGATGGTATTAATGACGCACCTGTTCTTGCCAGAGCGGACATTGGTGTTGCTATGGGTGGTATTGGCTCGGATGCAGCTATAGAGGCAGCAGATATTGTGCTTATGACAGATGAGCCCTATAAACTTGTGGATGGGCTTGTTATTGCAAATAGAACAAAAGCCATCGTTTGGCAGAATATTGCTTTTGCTATGGGTGTCAAGTTGATTGTGTTGGTTTTAGGCGCAGGAGGACTAGCAAGTATGTGGGAAGCTGTATTTGCAGATGTAGGTGTTGCACTTATTGCTATTATTAATGCAATGCGCATCATCAAGAACCCAATAGGTTCATAATAGCATGAATGGGTTAAAGAGTATAAAAAAGGGGCCGTCGATAACGACGGTCCCTTTTTCTTAATCAGTAACAAATCTTATGGTGGAATTGTTGAATTCTTAATTACTTGGAATAAGAATCTTGTTACCTGGATAGATAAGATTTGGATTCTTCAATTTATTGAATTCAGATAATTCTTGCCAAGTGAAACCATAAGTCCTAGCAATTCTCCATAACACATCACCGGATTGAACGACATATACAGCGGGTACTTCAAAAATTGGAGGTGTAACCACAGGTGGTACAATGACTGGTGGTACAACAACTGGTTCATCGACAACTACAGGTTCAATAGCAGAAATACGACCGGTTACTGTTGCTTTTTCGGTGCCGTTTTCTAACATGAAGGCCACTAGTACTTCATCAAGAGCATCGAACTCACCAAGAATTGGGTAGTTTGCTAGTGCAGTATAAGCATCACCGCCAGCGCCTAAGAAATCATTGGTTGCAAGCACATAAGTTTTTGTATCGTCTAGAAGTTCATCGCCAATCATCACTTCTGTTAGCTTTGCACCTACTGGAAGATTAGAATCAAACTTTATGGTCATACCGGCGATATGAGGGAATGCACCCTTTGCAACAGGATAATCAGAAATACCGACTTCGAGAATAGATCTTATATCTGAGCCCATTACACTCTTAGTAATAACATAATTGCCAAAAGGTAAAACAGAGATAATATCACCTTGGGTAATATCACCAGCAGGGATAGAAGCACGGATGCCACCACCATTGGTAATGGCCAAATCAGCGCCACTTACATCTAGCATTGCTTCAGCAATTAAGTTGCCAAGGTTGGTTTCGCCGGTTCGTACGAAATCTCTTTCGCCTTGTAAATCGATGGTTGTTGTTCCGACTACAGCTGAAGTGATAACTTCATTTTCAGTATTGACAGTTTCTATTAGAGCCAATACATCAGGATCGGGAATGATACTTGCAGCATCTTCAGTGGTAAGTATGGTTGCACTTGAAGTAACAGCGCCATCCATATAGGTTAAAGTAACTTTTCCAAGATTCTTTGCATAGTCATTTGTTTGAACGATTAAAGTATCATTGACTACCATGCCACTGCCTTCGCCATAAATAGAATGACTGTGTCCGTCTACAAAAAGGTCAATACCATCAACCGCTGTTACGATTGCTTCTGAGGTATACATACCTTCATTACCGATGTGTCCTAAACAGACAATAATATCGGCCATTGGTGTCAATAGGTCGACCATACGTTGTGCTGTTACAGTAGGGTCTTCAAAGGTAAGACCTTCAACATTGTCCGGATGGGTTTTATAAGTGGTTTCCGGTGATGCAAGTCCGAAGATAGCTACCTTTACACCTTCAAATTCTTTAATGACATAGTCATTCAGAAGTAAAGCGTTGTCTGCTTGTAGAACATTAGCAGCAAGTAAGGGAAAATCAGTTTCAGCTTGTAATTCAAGAAGCCTTGCTTGTCCATAGTTAAAATCATGATTACCAGCTGTCAAAGCATCAAACTTCATCAGGTTCATGAGACGGGCAATACTTGCACCTTTGGATATGGTAGCAAATGTTTGACCATGGAATGAATCCCCTGCATCTAATAGCAGAACATGATCACCAGCCGCTCTTGCCTCATTGACCACGGTAGCCATTTTTGCAAAGCCAAAATTATTATATTCAATAACGCGAGAATGAACGTCATTGACGTGGAAGACTGTGATTTCCACATGGTCTGCGGCATTAATCGGTACTGCAAAACTAAATAAAAGGGATAGTGTTAAGATAATACTTAAAAATCTTTTCATAGGTACCTCCTTTTAATAAATGATTGGACACGTAATTATGTCGTTACATATAATTCTAGCACTTTGGTTTCAAATTGTAAATTGATTGTGAACAAACTATGAAGAAAAAAGTAAAAATTAATTTAAGACATGGTTAATGACATACATGTAGAAAGCATGTTATTTTGTGTGGTGTAAAATGGCATGCTTATAGCCATTGTGATAGGTATTTCCAATCTTAAGAATATGTTTTGGTAAGTCGGCATTTTGGCTAATATTAATAACTGGATCATGATCGGACCAAATAGAAAGATGTCTTTTTTTGTGTCCCACCAAAGCTTGATAGAGCTTATGATTTGCTTCAATATATATAGATGTCTTCATATCCTTAACATAATCAAGTATGTAGTTTACAAGACGTTTTTCTTCAATAAGTTGACTAAGTGCCGGATGAAAAGGTCCGGCTACAATATCCTGTCCTAATTGAATCTCTTGTGTTGTTTGCAAACCTATGCGTAGAACTTTGATACCCGCGGCTTCAAATCTTGGTAGGATATCAAGACATAGATCAATGGTTGTTTTCAAGTCCCATGGGGTATAGAGGCCCTCTTGATATAAAGTCGCCAGTTCAGTATCTTTTATAACCAAAGTGGGATAGATACGCACCATGTCAGGTTCTAGTCCGATAATTTGGTCAGCTGTATAGCGAGATAATGCCACTGTATCCTTGGGCAAACCAAGCATCATCTGAAGACCTAATTCAAATGGGTAAGAATGAATCAGTTTGCAGGCGTTGATGACATCTTCAGCAGTGTGACCGCGTTTTGAAGCTTGAAGGACAACATCAGACATGGATTGAACACCAAGTTCAATACCAATAACTGGATAACGACGTAAGAAGTCCAATATTTCTTTAGTGATCATATCCGGTCTTGTGGATAGTCTTATACCATTAAGGTCGTACTTGTGAATATATTCTGTCGCCAGTTCCAGATATGATCTTTGTTCTTCTATAGGAATACCTGTAAAACTACCGCCGAAGAAAGCAATCTCAATGTGAGGAACACCTTTTGCTGTAGATAGATACCTTTCAATCTCATCTCGGATTTGATGTTCATTAAAACTGGTTTTATAACCGGATATCTTTTTCTGATTACAGAAGATGCAATCATGAAGACAGCCATGATGAGGCACAAAAATAGGGATGTTTATATGTTTTTTCATAAATGATCTCCTTCATATACAAGAATGGAACCGATATCTTGAAGTGGCATACCGTCAACTTGAAAGATACTGCAGCCTTGTTTCAGAATGAATGTTTCTATAACCTGGTGATCCGGATGTGTGGTCAAATCACCGTTAAAAAATATGATATTTTGGATCTGACCTGCGGTACCGCCTATAAAACCATAGGTATGATGCTTAAGTTTTACATAAGCCGATTGTATTTTCAACAGCTTTAAGGTAGTCGTTTTGCATGCGTTTAGAATACCTTCATCGGCGGTAATGAGTGCTTGATCTGCTATGGGAAGAGCAGCGCATCTGGCATAGCCTTGTTTGATATTAATCCATTTTCTAGAGCTGGCATCAATATGTTTTTTCAGCTTACAAGCGGTGATGGACTTTGGATGAAGAAAATATTCAGACAAGGACAAGGCATTCAGGTAAGCGGACTTAGGATACACAGCTTCTAAATCTTCTTCAATGACACGGACATCAATCCCTAATGTACTTAATCGGTTATAGAGCACATCTGAGATTGAGCGGGATAAGAAAATAATCTGATCTACAATATGAATGTGTAAGTCTACGTGATTCTCTACACCTGGATATAAATAACTGGACTTTGGGATCATTATCACTTCACCTAATGTTTGAAGTTGTTTTATTAAGGAAGGATAGGCGTTGTCGGCGATGAAAATTAAACGCAAGTAACTCACCTCTTTTGTCAAATTTGGATACATGAACCACTCAAGAATACCTACTATGATTATAATGTGAAAACGATACTAATATCAATAGCGGATTATGAACTTGACGTTCCTATAAGCATTTAGACTTATGAAGCTTGTCATGACGCGTCGAACATGGTAAACTAATCATATGTAAGTGATACTAACAAATGTTTAGGAGGCGCTATGACAGAACGAGAACGAGAAGTATTTGATTTAATTGAAAAAGACCCCATGATTTCTCAAGCTGAACTGGCAGCAATGCTTGGCATCACCCGTGCATCAGTTGGCGTTCATATCAGTAATTTGATGAAAAAAGGTTTCATTAAAGGCAAAGGTTATATCACCAATACCGAACATCCTATAACCGTCATAGGTGGTGCCAATGTTGATTACCAAGGCAAAATAGATCAGGCTATAATCATGGCAGACTCTAACCCAGGGAAAATCAACCATGCTTTAGGCGGTGTGGGTAGAAATATTGCTGAAAATCTGTCCATGTTAGAAGTACCTGTAAGGTTGATAACAGCCATGGGTGGAGATGCTGAAGCTTCTATGGTACGTGAGAACGCCGTTTTACGAGGTATTGACATTGAAGACAGTCTTTTACTTGCAAATGAACGCACATCGACATATCTCTATATTTTAGATCATCAGGGTGATATGGTCACGGCTGTATCTGATATGTCCATAACAAGCAGGCTGAATGAGGATTTTTTGAAGACGAAGTTGATGAAAGTTGATAAAAGTGCATATACTGTTATCGATGCCAATCTTCCAGAGGCGAGCATTCATTTTTTAGTAGGGCATTTACAGAACACGAAGCTCATTTTTGATACTGTATCAACGACCAAGGCCCTCAGAGGCAAAGGGGTATTGGAGGGCTTCTATGGCATCAAACCCAATCTTATTGAAGCAGAAGTGTTACTGGATAGAAAAATTCTCACCAATAAGGACATCGAGTCGGCAGGGCAAGCCTTTCTTGATATGGGTATAAAAAAGGTATTTATTACTTTAGGTAAAAAAGGCGTGTATTTTACAGATGGTGAACATAGCTTTTTTAGAAACTCAAAAGTATCAAAGGTTGTAAATGTGACAGGTGCTGGAGATGCATTTACAGCGGCGATGGTATATGGTTTGCAACATCAACTCAAGGGCATAGAGTTTGTAGATTTTTGTTTGGGTGCATCTGGAGTAACCGTTATGAGCAAAGATACCATTGCAAGGAACCTTAGTGTTGATAATATTAAGCAAATGATAAAGGAGACTTAAGAGATGAATAGATATTTGGATATAAGTAAAGAAATTGAAGAGGCCCTTGAAATGAATAAACCAGTTGTAGCTCTTGAATCTACAATCATTTCACATGGTATGCCCTATCCGCAAAATGTGGAAACGGCATTGAAAGTTGAGGAGATTGTCAGAGAAAATGGAGCTGTACCGGCAACCATAGCCATTATTAATGGCAAACTCAAGGTAGGTTTATCCAAAGATGAAATAGAATATCTGGGTAAAAAAGGACTAGAGGTTATTAAATGTAGTCGCCGGGATTTACCGGTTGTTGTTGCAAAAAAACAAGACGGTGCAACGACTGTTGCGACAACCATGATTATCGCAGAAATGGCTGGTATTAAAGTGTTTGCAACAGGCGGTATAGGTGGTGTCCATAGAGGCGCAAGTGAAACTTTTGATATATCAGCAGATCTAATGGAGTTGGCTCAAACAGATGTAGCGGTAGTTTGTGCAGGCATCAAGTCTATTCTGGATATAGGGCTCACCTTGGAATACTTAGAGACTCAAGGTGTTACGGTTATTGGATACGAGACAGATCATCTACCGGCCTTCTATTTACGAGATAGTGGATTTGATGTTGATGTTCGAGTGGATTCACCGGAAGAAGTTGCAGCTATGATGGAAGCAAAATGGTCCATGAAGCTTTGTGGTGGTTTTGTAATTGGTAATCCGGTCCCTGAGGCTTATGAAGAAGACAAAGATCAAATAACATCAGCAATAGAACAAGCTCTAGATGAATTAAATAAGCAAGGGATTAAGGGAAAAGATTCAACACCGTTTCTCTTAGCGAAGGTAAAGGAATTAACCCATGGTGAGAGTCTCGAAACAAACATTCAGTTGGTGTACAACAATGCAAGAGTGGCTTCGGGAATTGCTAAGGCCTTTACCAAAGCTTTATAAAGTAGAGAAGGGTACTGTTTTGTACATGTGAAACGAAGATTTATACTTCTTTTTCTGATTACTTCAAAAACGATTAAAACATACATGAGATAAAAGATATAGAAAAGCCATGAACCATATGTCTCACTACAAATATAGAGACGAATGAGATATAATATGGGTCAAGATATCGTGTATGTTACTTAATCGTATGACTTTTATAAACGAAATGTAACATATATGTGATAGTATGTAGTCGATAAGATCAAGGAATCGGGAGGTTCACATGAAAAAATGGATAAGCATTGGGTTACTTGGAATGTTGCTACTTGCATCATCATGTAATAAAAATGATGTTAATATAGATGAAGAATTGCCGGAACAATCAATCATAGAAGAAGAATCAGAGGCGGAAAATCCTCTTGACTTAGAAGTAGATCATTCAGAAAGCGAACAAGATTCTGAAGACGGGGATTTGACTCAGGCGCAATTGATGCGCGATCGGTTTGTAGCATTTTTATTTACCGGTCCGGATATCATAGAGGTTAAGACTTATATCGATGAAAACATCCGAAATGCCCAGATATCTTTAGCAGACGACATGCTAGCAGAACTGATTGTTAGAGGTGAAGTGGGTCTAGTCCAGCAGATGGATTTGCTTTTTGAAGAGGATATGGTGGGTATTCATGCTTATTTGTTTGATATATATGAGAAAAATACGGATCGTTTTACCAACGGCTATGTCTTCTTAGGAAATGAGAAAAATGTATTATTATCTCTAATGGATGATGCATCCTATAAGCGTAGTTTGCAAACGCTATTTGACCAAGGCTATGGTCTCTATAGTGCAGAAGGAAATTTTTATCCGACAGTGGACTATTTATTCTATCTACAAAAATATGGCATATATCTTGGCGAGATGACCAAGTCCTACTTGAGCATCTTGTCAGAGTTTGTAATTGAGCCTACAACAATTGAAGAGTATTTGGCAATATCGCCGGAAGCATTAAAAGAAAGAGCCTATCGTTCAGAAAAATTTTTAATGGATTATCCAGGCGCCCCAATTGAGTATAAAAGGAATATCAGTCAGAATCTGACCATTTGTTTATGGAAGCTATCTAGCCCCAATATATTTGATGGTATGTTGGATGAAGATTTTACAGTCTCAGCACCCACCCAACACGCTTATGATGACATTCTAAAAGAGAAAAAGACACCGGTAGTTACATTCACAGTACAATCCGTTACAGATTGGATTAATACCCAAGAAGGTGGCGTCCTTGGTAGCTATGAAGATATGGACCGTCTTTATAACCAGACCAATGAGATTTTTAATGCATCACAGGAAATGATGCAGAGTTTATACCCTGTCGATTAGGACGAAAAATAATCACCATGTCCGGCAAGTCATACAATGCCTTGGACAGGTGATTATTATATTTTACTTAAGACACTATACCATGATTATTACTTTATAGTTTATTAGCGAGTTGTGTACCATAGTCACGGCATAGTTTGAGTGCATTTTCATCCGGTTTCCAAAGAACACCAAGGCCTTCTTCAAGAACATCAAAGCCACAATCTTCAAGGGCCTTTTTCATAAGTTTGGGGGATTCACCACTCCAACCATAGCTACCAAAACCGGCTGCTTTTTTATTTTTGAAATTCAAACCCTTCATGATCTCAAGGGTTGAAGCCATTGCAGACAATATACCTTTATTGATTGTAGAAGAACCTGCCACGACAAGTTTAGCCTTAAAGACTTCAGAAATCACATCATTTTTATCGGCTGTACCTACATTATAAAGCTTAATGTTGAGTGTCGGATCTACGGACTTAATGCCTTCGGTAATGGCTTCAGCCATTTTTTTAGTCGCGTCCCACATGGTATCGTAGATGACCGTTACTTGATGCTCTTGGTAATTGTCAGCCCATTCTAGATACTTCTCGACAATTTGTGTGGGATTTTCTCTCCAGATAACACCATGCGCTGGACAAATCATATCTACAGGTACATTAAAGCCTAGAACTTCGTGAATTTTCTTCGATACCAAGGGGCTAAATGGTGTCAATATATTGGCATAATATTTAAGGGCTTCTTGATAGAGTTCAGCTTGATCCACTAGATCGTTATACATAAACTCGGAAGCGTAGTGTTGTCCGAAGGCATCATTACTGAAAAGAATTTCATCCTTGGTATAATACTCAAACATATTATCTGGCCAGTGAAGCATTGGTGCTTCGATAAATATAAGCTTTCCTTCTCCAAGATCTAAAGTATCACCGGTTTTTACTTGAATAAAGTTCCAGTCCTGATGGTAGTGACCCTTAAGTGACTTAATTCCGTTGGCTGTACAGTAGATGGGTGTGCCTGGGATTTCCTTCATAAGCTCAGGAAGACCACCACTATGGTCAACTTCGGCATGATTGGCTATAATATAGTCAATCTTTTTCAGGTCAATAACCTTTTTGAGATTCGTAATAAATTCCTCATCAAAAGGTTGCCACACGGTATCGATCAGTGCAGTTTTTTCATCTTCAATCAAATAGGAATTATAAGAAGAACCTCTGTGTGTTGAGTACTCTT
This sequence comes from Petrocella sp. FN5, assembly GCF_029210395.1. Taxonomy (GTDB): domain Bacteria; phylum Bacillota; class Clostridia; order Lachnospirales; family Vallitaleaceae; genus Petrocella. Next base: position 10,737 of record NZ_JARGDP010000078.1, read on the forward strand.
CACCGTGGAATTTCTTTAAGTCCCAATCTATCTTTCCTACCCATGTAATGCGATCATTAATTTTGAACATTTTCATGCTCCTTTCTATACAAATCTTTTAAATAAGACATTGTTTTCTGTATGTACGTGCATGTACATATCTGCTACCAAAGCTTTTAGTTTTTCGTAAACCATGTGATACGTGGTGCATGCATCTTCAGGTAATTTAAAATGTTTGGTTAAGTCTGTGAGTTCATGAAGGGCGTCGCCCGCTACATCATGTTCTGCTTCAAGTTCTTCAATGAGTTCTTTGCAATTAGGGTCATTTGCTATAAGTCTAGGGAAAAGCTGAACTTCCTCCTTGACTAGGTGTCCTTCTAATTCGGTCTTTAATCCGCCAAACAATTTGTGAATCTCAAATAATTCCGGGTGACGTTCGCCGTGGACCATCAAGATCTTAAACATCAGATCAGAAATAATGGGTAGCTCAGCCTTAAGATAAGTATGATGCTCTTGAATGATTCTGTCAATGAGCTGACGGGTGGAGAAATCTGAAAGCTTCATATGAGAGGTATCAACAGTGAAATTCGACGCGACCTCTATAGCTTTCTCTGCATCGAGGATTAAGGCATCCATGTCAGGTGCATCTCTTTCAATAGCTTCTTTAACGGTTCGGTCACCACCACAACAGAAATCCACGCCGTGGTCCATGTATACTTTTACAAGTTCTGGGTGAAGGGTTACACTTTCACCGATTGTTTGTTCTATGTTAAGTTTTTG
>NZ_JARGDP010000079.1 GCF_029210395.1 Petrocella sp. FN5
TTTTGAGATAGGAGATGGCAAAATCATGAAGCGATTAATAGTATGGATGATAATAATTTTTATAGCTATGAGTTCGAGAGCATATGCAAGTGGCATAGATAATCAGTCTAGAAATGATGCAGATGAGATTGAAAGAACCGTTAATGCCATCAATATATCAAGGGAAAACATGTCTTTAAGACCTTTAAGAGTTAATAATATTTTAAAAGAAATGGCTTTGACGCATTCAAAATATATGAATCATAACAAAACTTTAACCAGTATGGAACAAGGAGGAAAGTTATATTTTAGAGGTCGATACCCATGGGACAGAGCTAGTTATTATAAATACAATAAAACTTATGTTTATGAATTTGTAAAAAAAGATCTAAATAATTATATGGAAGGCTACAATCAACTTATAAATGATCCTTTGACTAGAATTGTACTATTGGATAATCAATACTTAGATATAGGTATGAATAAAGAAAACAATTACTTTACATATATAGTAGGTGGTAGCGTGCGTACAGAAGAACAATTAGTTATCTACCCATATGATGGACTAAAAAACGTACCCATAAAATGGCTAGGAGATTCTCATGCACTGCTTTACAAGAACACCACAACGAATGGAAGCTATGGTATGCCGGTTACAGTGACATATTATGGGAATCCGATAGCAAAAGTAACCTCATTAAAAAGTACCATTGTTCGAAAAGATAATGGTAAGGCAGTGAATCATAGAGTTGTATTACCGACAGACTTTCATCAATTAAAAAATACCATAACATTGCTCCCTCTAGAATCCTACGATCAAAATACAACCTATCAAGTAAAAGTGAGCTTAATCTTAAGACTGGAAAATGGATCTTTAAAGTATGTTAACGAAACAGTTGAGTTTGCAACAACAAGCAATGTTGTAAAAACAACAGATAGTAGGTATATGACCAGGGCCCTTTTTGTTGAAAAAGTATTAAAGAATCAACTATTAGGTTTTACATTACAGGAACCATTAAAGCTTGAATTTAAAGATGTTAATATCAAATCAACTGAAAGTATATATATCTATACAGCTAGTCAAGAAAACTTGATTTCTGGTTTTCCGGACCAGACGTTTAGACCTTTAATAAATATTACAAAAGAACAAGCATACACCATACTTATAAAGGCATATGAAAAAAAGTTCCCCAAGATTTCATTAAATAGTCAGGATCAATTAAATCAATATCTAGACCATGCCAATACGAGTAGTTGGGCTAGAGAATCCCTATTAAAAGCACAACAACTTGGTATATTGATACATACAAATAAAAAGATTGAACCACAAGCATTTATTAAAGAAAATGAATTTGATCAAATAATGGCATTATTTAGTAAAGTTTTAAAAGAAAAGTAAGTAAAAACGTAATCTGATTATAGATTGCGTTTTTTATTTGACCAGGTTATGATTTGCATCTAAAATAGGAATAAGTAACGATACAGTGTGGCTAAATAAAACATCAAAAGAAGTAGAACAAGAAAATATTGTCAAGGAGCGTAGTATGAGAAAAATAAATGTAGATGTGGTAAGAGAAACAGTAAAAAAATTATGTATGGAAGCAAATTACTATTGTAATAATGACATAATAGATGCTCTCAAAAAAAGCAAAAAAAATGAGACATCATCAATAGGTTCAAACATATTGGATCAAATTCTAGAAAATGCTGATATCGCGGATAGGAAAAAAATGCCAATATGCCAAGATACAGGTATGGCCATAATATTCTTGACTATAGGTCAAGAGATATACTTTGAAGGTGGGTTAATAGAAAAAGCCGTACAAGAAGGTGTTAGACAGGGCTATGAAGAAGGTTTTCTTAGAAAATCTATTGTTAAAGATCCATTTGACAGAGTGAACACTGGCGATAATACACCTGCCATCATTCACTATGATATCGTAGAAGGTAACAGGTTGACCATAGAAGTAGCGCCAAAAGGATTCGGAAGTGAGAATATGAGCCGAATTCATATGCTAAAACCTTCAGATGGCATAGAAGGCGCTAAAGAAGCAATTATTTCGACGGTAGACTTGGCAGGAGGAAATGCATGCCCACCTATGATTATTGGAGTAGGTATTGGTGGATCTTTTGAAAAAGCAGCATTTCTTTCAAAAAAAGCTTTACTTAGGGATGTGGGAGAACATTCAGTTATTCCCTACGTCAAGAATTTGGAAATCGAACTATTAGAAAGAATCAATCAATTAGGAATTGGACCACAAGGACTTGGTGGTCGAACAACCGCTCTTGGGATTCATATAGAAGTATTTCCAACACATATTGCCGGTCTTCCTGTTGCGGTTAATATTGGTTGTCATGTAACACGTCATGCTAAAAAAATCATATAGGAGGCTCTATGAGAAAGAAAATAACAACGCCGTTAAATAAAGAAAAAATAATAGAATTAAGTGCAGGTGATGAAGTATTATTATCGGGAGAAGTTTATACATCAAGGGATGCAGGGCATAAAAGAATGATTGAGCAAATGGAAAGAGGCGAAAATTTGCCTTTTGATATAAAAGATGCCATTATTTACTACGTAGGGCCATCTCCAAATAAGCCTGGTGAGATTATAGGTTCGGCCGGTCCAACCACCAGCTATCGTATGGACGCGTATACGCCAAAGTTGCTAGATTCTGGACTTAGTGGTATGATTGGTAAAGGAGATAGAAATGAGGCGGTTATTTCAGCAATGATTAGAAATAAAGCCATTTACTTTGCGGCAGTTGGGGGTGCGGCAGCGTTAATTGCGGACAAAATAGTATCTTCAGAAATTATTGCCTATGATGACTTGGGAACAGAAGCATTAAGAAAACTTATTGTTAAAGATTTCCCATGTATTGTCGTTATTGATAGTGAAGGTCATGATTTATATAAGTCAGAAAAAGAAAAGCATAGGATAACAAAGACAAACTAAGTACTTAAATAATTACATGCATAGGACATATTATGTTGTATCAACTTACAAGTTAAATTATACTAATACTAGACGTTTCTTAGAATCAATTGTAGGAAACATTTACAAATATTTAATACAATGGTTAAGGTGTCAAAACAATATAGTTGAACTTTCATATACAGTGTATGTAAATATAGTGAAACTTGGTTTTGACCCTTTAACCATATAATGTAAAGATTTTGAAGAATAAATATGTGTTCCAATTATATAGCCGAATTAAATATGTATCTTCGAAAAGACATTCAGATATAAATAAGTCTTTGAAAGTTCATAATCGGTTTGGTTATATATGTAAAATAAAATGCATTTAAAAAAAGGGAGGTCAATTATGTTTAAGAAATTATTAACAATCGTTTTAGCTCTAACAATGATATTGTCATTGGCTCTTGTTTCAGGTTGCGCAAAAGATGAGCCAGAGGTTACCACTGATCCGGTGACTGAAGCACCAGAAGAAACCCCAGAAGAAACACCAGAAGAAGAACCTGCAGAGCCTATAGATTTTACAGTAGGGCTTGTAACAGACGTTGGTGGTATTGATGACAAATCATTTAACCAAGGAACTTGGGAAGGTATCCTAGAATTTGCAAATGCAACAGGTGCTCAAACAAAATATCTTCAATCCGATTCGGATGCAGATTATATTCCTAATCTTTCAAACTTCTCAGACGAAGAGTTGGACATTATCATAGCGCCAGGTTTCTTATTTGAAGCAGCTTTAACCGAAGTTGCAACGAATTTTCCAGATCAAAAATACCTAATTATTGATATGGTAATTGGTGGCAAAGATAATGTTGCCAGTGCGGTATTTGCTGAAGAACAAGGCTCATTTCTTGTTGGTGTTGCAGCGGCTTTAAAAGCTCAAGAAGCTGGAAAAGACACTGTAGGCTTTATTGGCGGAATGGACTTTGATCTTATTCAAAGATTCGAAGCTGGTTTTGAAGCTGGTGTAGAAGCCGTTGATCCTAACATGACCGTTTTGGTTGAGTATGCTGGTGACTTTTCAAATGCTCCAATTGGACAAACATTAGCAGCAAAAATGTATGATCAAGGTGCTTATGTTATATTCCACGCAGCTGGTGGTACTGGAAATGGCCTTATAAAAGAAGCTAGAGACCGTCGTACAAATGGAGAAGATGTTTGGGCGATTGGTGTTGATAAAGACCAATATGAAGATGGTATCTATGAAGGCGATATGTCAGCTGTATTAACATCTATGATGAAACGTGTTGACGTAGCAGCACGTGATGTAGCTGAAATGACTTACAATGGCGAGTTCCCAGGTGGAGGCATTCTTGTATTTGACTTGACGAATCAAGGTGTTGGTATACCAGAATCCAATCCAAACTTATCAGATGCGATTGTTGAAGAAGTTAAAGCATATGAAAGTAAAGTTGTTGCTGGTGAAGTTGAAGTACCGGTAGTACCAAATCGTTTAAAATAGTTTATTTTCTTACTAAAGCCAAGACGATTTAGTCTTGGCTTTTTATCTTCAATCATCATGCAGTGTGGCATGATGACCATTGTTACTTAGAAATCTAGGTGGTGATGGTCATTATACCTTTCTAACAATCCAAAGAAAAGATTAATCCTAAAGATGACGAGGTGAAAAAATGAGATCGGTCTTAAATGATTTTGCATTAACAGCATCTGCAACCAATATGACTTATCAACAAAAACTTTTTTCAATGGCAAATATTGGAGAAAGACTTATTGATCCGAGAGAGTCATTAGGTTACACAGATGAAGAGATGAAGTATATTGAAAATGACATGATTTGTGATTTAAATGAAGGCTATTTACCTTATAGACCGAGATACATCGTTCCTGATTATGATATATTTATAAAAAATGGTTGTAAATTCTTAGACATTAAACCCCCAATAGACTTAGATCAACTACTAGATGGCCTTTTGATAATATATGGTCATGTACCATCCATTACATCATTTCCTGTATATATAGGTAGATTGGATCAACTCATAGATCCTTTTATTCGTGATGAGGCTTCTGATTACGTTAAAATAAAAAGATTTTTAAATCACATTGATAAAACCATTGTCGATTCTTTTTGTCATGGGAACATTGGCCCACATGAGACGAGAGCGGGTCACTTAATATTAAAAGCGGTGATTGAGTTACAGAACCCAACGCCTAATTTGACCTTACTATATGATGCATCATTAACATCAAAAGATTTTGCCTTAGAAGCATTAAGGACCTGTTTGCTTGCCGCAAAACCATCTTTCAGCAATCAAGTTATGTATCAAAAGGATGTCGGCAACCATGGGATTGTTAGTTGTTACAATGCATTGCCATTAGGGGGTGGTGCTTATACACTTTTAAGACTAAGACTTGGAACAATGGTAAAGAAAGCAACTTCAACAGAACATTTTATAGAGACAATATTGCCAAAAGTTGCTCATAATATGGCAACTATGATGGACAAGCGTGTCAAATATATGGTTGAGCAAAGTCATTTTTTTGAAACTTCTTTTTTAAGTAAAGAAGGTTTTATCAGTCAGGATAATTTTACAGCCATGTTTGGTATTGTAGGTTTAGCAGACGCAGTCAATCATTTATTAAAGCTAGAAAATATAGAAGAAACATTTGGGCAATCAGATCTAGGTGATGAACTAGGTCATAAAATCTTATCGACACTTGAGCATATTGTAAGTCAGCATGAAGCACCTTATCTTCAAAGAACCGATGGCCATTATCTACTTCACGCGCAAGTTGGCGCGGACTTAAGTCCAGAAGATAAAGATAATACACCGGCACATCGAATTAAAGTAGGTCAAGAACCTATATTGCCCCTTCACTTAACTCAATCGGCAACCTTCCATAAGTATTTTAAATCAGGAACAGGTGACTTATTTGCATTCGACCAAACCTATCTAGATCATTTAGAAGCCCTTCTTGATATTATTCAGGGTTCATTTTCAGAAGGCTATCGTTATATTACGACTTATTTACAGAACTCTGATTTGATCAGAGTAACGGGATATTTGGTAAAGCGTAGTGATGTTGAGCGGTTCAATAATAATGAAGTTGTTCTAAGAGATACGGATATATTTGGCAGTGGTACCAACAATAATGCAAATGTATTTAATAGACAAACGAGGACTTTCGAGTGAATCAGAAGATTTTAGTGAATCAGATTATCCCTTTTTCGAATGTGGATGGAGAAGGTAACCGATGTAGTATTTTTGTTCAAGGGTGTCAGCTAAATTGCCTCTATTGCCATAACAGTGAAACGATTCAAAAATGTAGGCATTGTGGCATTTGTGTTGAACACTGTCCAAGTAAAGCTTTAAGTATTGAGTCAGGACTAGTTCTATATAATGAGAAATCATGTACAAGATGTGACAAGTGTATAATGATATGTCCATTCCAATCAACCCCAAAAGCAAAGGCATATACCTTAGATGATTTAATGGTTTTAATAAAGAGTTATCGTCCATATATAAGAGGTGTGACTTTGTCCGGAGGTGAGCCTACCTTATATACTGATTTTTTAATGGGTTTATGCAAAAAAATAAGATCTCTCGGGTTAACCGTATATATTGACTCTAATGGCTTCTTTGATTTTGAAGCGACGTTACCTTTAATCAATAATATTGACGGTTTTTTATTGGATATCAAAGCGGTCGATAACATTGAACAACTATGTGGTGTAAAGGGTCAGACCCATTTAATAAACCTAGAAAAGCTACTTGAAATAGATAAAGTCATTGAAGTTAGGACTGTTCTTCTAAATAAGCACATGGATCAAATAAATACACTAAATAAGGTGGTTGATCGATTAAAGGGATATAATCAAGTACCTTATAGACTAATAAGAGCCCATGTCACAGGATTGAAAAAGGCACAAGCGCTATTAATCGGTGATGCTATCATGAAAGATGAAGAATTTCTAGCGTATGGCACTTATTTGAGTCAAAAAGGGTTTCACAACTTTAAGTTACAGAGGTAATAGTGAAGATATTAGGGTGTTATCAGTCATAATGGTTAAAGTGTCAAAAATTAGTTTTTACAATAAGTAGTTATGATACTTTAACCTTATAATATAAGTTATTAAAAATTAGACAGGAGATGTGTTATGGAATACGTAGTTGAAATGCTGAATATCACTAAAGAATTTCCAGGCATAAAAGCAAACGATGATGTAACCTTACGGGTTGAAAAGGGAGAAATTCACGCGTTACTGGGAGAAAATGGTGCGGGAAAATCAACCTTAATGAGTGTCTTGTTTGGATTATATCAGGCAGAAAAAGGAACAATTAAAATTCATGGTAAAGAAGTTGATATCAGCAACCCAAACGTGGCGAACAAAAATGGCATTGGTATGGTACATCAACATTTTAAGCTTGTCCACAATTTTACAGTGACAGAAAATATTATTTTAGGCTTAGAGCCTACTAAATCTTTTAGGCGTATAGACATTGAAAAAGCTGCTAACAAAGTATTGGAAATCAGTCAGAAGTATGGCTTAAAAGTAGACCCTCATTCAAAAATTGAGGACATTACTGTTGGTATGCAACAAAGGGTAGAAATATTAAAAATGCTCTATAGAAATGCAGAAATATTGATTTTTGATGAACCTACGGCGGTATTAACACCTCAAGAGATCAAAGAGTTAATGGGTATCATGCGTGAGTTGGTTAAAGAAGGAAAATCTATTGTACTCATCACTCATAAGTTAAAAGAAATATCTATGGTAGCTGACCATTGTACAGTACTAAGGAGAGGTCGATATATTGGAACCGTTAAAGTATCAGAGACTACGGAAGAACAGATGGCTGAGATGATGGTAGGTCGCGAAGTTAGTTTTGAAGTAGATAAAGAACCTGCTACGCCTTCAGATGTTGTGTTAAAAATTGAAAATCTAAATATAAAAAATTCCAGAAACCTTATGGCGGTTAAAAATCTTAATCTTGAAGTAAAGGCCGGAGAAATACTATGTGTGGCAGGTATTGATGGGAATGGTCAATCAGAATTAATTAAGGGTATAACAGGACTAGAAAAGATTGAATCGGGCAAGATATTATTTGACGGAGAGGATATATCTTCCGATTCTGTTAGAAAGAGAACCTTAAAAGGCATCGGACACATTCCTGAGGACCGACATAAATATGGACTGGTTTTAGATTTTTCATTAGAAGAAAATATGGCCCTTCAAAGCTATTTTCAAAAACCATTGTCGGAAAAAGGCATTTTGCAACCTGAGGCTATACGAAAGCATTCAGACTTTTTAATTGAAGAATTCGATATAAGAAGTGGACAAGGCAGTGTTACAAGTGCCAGATCCATGTCTGGAGGTAATCAGCAAAAAGCCATTATTGCTAGAGAAGTAGAACGTTCTCCAAGGCTATTAATAGCAGCGCAACCAACCAGAGGGTTAGATGTAGGTGCAATAGAATATATTCATCAACGTCTGGTTAGGGAACGAGACAGTGGAAAAGCAGTATTACTCATGTCTTTAGAGATGGAAGAAGTATTGAATCTATCTGACCGCATTGCGGTAATATATGAAGGCGAGATTGTCGGCATCGTTGATGCGAATAAAACAAATGAGAACGAGCTTGGTTTGATGATGGCCGGTTCAAGAAAGGGGAAAGTTGATTAGATTATGAAGAAATTTATCGATTTCATCACAAATGAGAAGAATCATAAGTTTGTCATTCCTGCGATTGCCATTTTTTTAGGTTTCTTTGTAGGATCAATTATCCTAATCCTAACAGGACAAAATCCAATCAAATTATTCACTTCTCTAATTAGAGGTGTTCTTGGGATTGATATTAGCCGTATTGGAAGTGGAAGAAGTATTTTTAATTCTAGATATGTTGGGGAGTATTTTGTGTCAGCGATGCCTATTATACTAACGGGTTTGTCTGTAGCATTTGCTTTTAGAACAGGTTTGTTCAACATTGGTGCAGAAGGACAACTTTTGGTTGGTTCTTTTGCCTCAGTGGCAGCAGGTGTGACCTTAGACCTTCCCGGCTTTATATTATTACCAGTGGTTATACTTTCTGGTACCTTAGCAGGTGCCATATGGGGATTTGTACCAGGTATACTTAAGGCCAAATTCAACGTGCATGAAGTTGTTGTTACCATTATGATGAATTACACAGCCTTGTATTTAACCAATTATTACTTAAAACAGTTACCAGGTAGTGATAATGTAAAATCCGTGCCACTACCTGCGGGTGCAACTTTAAAAAGTGATTTCCTAGTTGAAATGACCAATAGATCCAGGTTACATTGGGGCTTTATCCTCATAATTATAGCTATTTTCATATTCTGGTATATTATTGAAAAGACAACCTTTGGTTATGAATTAAAAGCTGTAGGATATAACCCTCATGCAGCTAAATATGCTGGGATGAAGGTGGAACGCAATGCAGCCTTGTCTATGGCCATTGCAGGGGCTTTTTCCGGCTTAGCCGGAACCGTTATTGCTATTGGTACGTTTGGTTACGGTAGAGTACTTGGAAGCTTTGAAAATTATGGTTTTGAAGGTATAGCCGTCGCACTGGTTGGTGGGAACACTGCCTTAGGTTCTTTGTTTGGTGGTTTACTTTTTGGGTCACTAAACGCTGCTCAACCGGTTATGCAATCCAGTGGTATACCTAGAGATATTGCCATAATTATCAGTTCTACAATTATATTGTTTGTAGCGATGCAAAATGGTATTAAAATTATTCTAAAACGTATAAAGGGGGCAAAGTAAAATGGATATACTTTACTCGATGTTAGCTTTGACGTTAATTTATTCAACACCGATTATTATCACAGCGATTGGTGGTATGTTTTCAGAACGCAGCGGTGTTGTAAATATCGCCCTTGAAGGTATGATGATGATTGGTGGTTTTACTGCCGCAACGACCATTGTATTTCTAGAAGGAACAACCAGTTTTGCACCATGGATGTCCTTGTTGATTGGTGCATTGGCTGGAGGTCTTATATCTGTTATACATGCTTATTTGAGTATACATCTAAGCAGTGATCAGGTCATATCCGGTACAGCCATTAATATACTTGCAGGTGGTTTAACCATTTACTTATCACAAATTATTTTTGGACAACAAAGAACACAAACCTTTAGACAAGGTTTTGTTAAAAGAACATATAGTGGATTAAGTGAGATTCCAATTATTGGGAAAATCTTCTTTACCAATATGTACCCAACTGTGTTTTTGGCATTGGCTTTGGTTTTAATCAGTTGGTATGTTCTCTATAAAACCCCCTTTGGCCTTAGACTAAGAGCAACAGGTGAACATCCTCATGCTGTTGATAGTATGGGTATCAGTGTCTATAAGATGCGTTATATTGGTGTTATACTATCCGGATGTCTTGCTGGACTGGGTGGTGGGGTTATGGTATTAACCCAAGATACTCAGTTTACAATTATGAGTATTCATGGTACTGGATTTATTGCCCTTGCCGCATTGATTTTTGGTAAATGGAAACCGCTAGGTCTTTTAGGAGCAAGTTTATTCTTTGGATTCTCGCAGATTCTTAGCATCTATTCAACCAGTATTGGCTTCTTGTCAAAATTACCAATGGAATATTTTAAAGCATTGCCTTATGTTTTAACCGTTATTGCACTGGTCGTATTTAGTAATAAGGCAGTTGGCCCTAAAGCTGCAGGGGAACCTTATGACAAAGGTCAACGATAGAACCAATTAACTATAATGAAGAAAAACAAGAAAAGAAGATGTCGTTTGTAATCGACATCTTCTTTTCTTCTATATATAGTACATTTAGCTAGTGTTTGCTACCACATATAGATATATGATAAGATCATGAAAAAGTCTTGAATTATAAGGTTTTGTCGATACTTTTATTAAAGTAAAAAACTTGGCAAAATGTATTGACATGCGTCCGTTGCTTTAGTATAATTACTTTTGCGCCTGTGAAACATAGCGTTTATTACAATTAAATATATCAAGTATAATATGACTTTATACTTGAAAAAAGCAATTCAGTTTGGAGAAGTACTCAAGTGGCTGAAGAGGTGCCCCTGCTAAGGGTATAGATCGTTTACGCGGTGCGAGGGTTCAAATCCCTCCTTCTCCGTTTATTGTTATTATAAGGCTGGAAAATGCGCTGAAAAATTACAATAAAATAATTAAAAATCTTGTTGACTTAGGTAGTCATACATGATATAATTCTCTCTGTTGCCCCAAGAGGTAACGAAGTAGAAGC